>NZ_JAVUPQ010000306.1:0-1332 GCF_032029835.1 Escherichia sp. AM3
GATCCGCATGGTCAGTCAGATCGCCAATAGCATACTGTACTGCCTGTTTATTTTGTTCTGGATCCTAGTTGGTCTGGTTTTATGGGT
Organism: Escherichia sp. AM3; assembly: GCF_032029835.1. Taxonomy (NCBI): domain Bacteria; kingdom Pseudomonadati; phylum Pseudomonadota; class Gammaproteobacteria; order Enterobacterales; family Enterobacteriaceae; genus Escherichia; species Escherichia sp. AM3. The sequence goes on from NZ_JAVUPQ010000306.1 coordinate 88, forward strand.
AAAAATAAGCTGGCAGACGTTTGTGAATGGCTGCATTTACTGGTGGTGCACCACGCTGGAAGGCATGCGGGATTTAATCAGGTCCCAGCCGGTCTATGAGATCCAGTATTACGGCAAAACCTTCCGGATGAACGCGGCTCAGGTACTGCATGATAAATATATGATCTGGTGCGGTGAGCAGTTATGGTCGGCATTCGTTCTGGCGTCTGTCGTGGCCCTGGTTATCTGCCTGATCACCTTCTTTGTTGTCTCCTGGATTCTGGGGCGTCAGGGTAAACAACAGAGCGAAAATGAAATCACAGGTGGTCGTCAGCTGACTGACAATCCGAAAGAGGTGGCCAGGATGCTGAAAAAAGATGGCAAGGATTCCGATATCCGGATTGGCGATCTGCCGATTATCCGGGATTCTGAAATCCAGAACTTCTGTCTGCACGGCACTGTCGGGGCCGGTAAGTCGGAGGTTATCCGTCGTCTGGCCAACTACGCCCGTCAGCGTGGTGATATGGTGGTGATTTATGACCGTTCGGGGGAATTTGTTAAAAGTTACTATGATCCCTCCATCGATAAAATCCTGAATCCGCTGGATGCACGCTGTGCTGCCTGGGATTTGTGGAAGGAGTGCCTGACACAGCCAGATTTTGATAATACCGCAAATACTCTGATCCCGATGGGGACAAAAGAGGACCCGTTCTGGCAGGGTTCAGGACGTACCATTTTTGCGGAAGCGGCATACCTGATGCGTAATGACCCCAACCGCAGCTACAGCAAACTGGTGGACACACTGCTTTCCATCAAAATTGAAAAGCTGCGTACCTTCCTGCGTAATTCACCGGCGGCCAACCTGGTGGAAGAGAAAATCGAGAAAACGGCCATATCCATCCGTGCTGTGCTGACCAACTACGTGAAAGCCATCCGTTACCTGCAGGGGATTGAGCATAACGGTGAGCCCTTCACCATCCGTGACTGGATGCGTGGTGTCCGGGAAGATCAGAAAAACGGCTGGCTGTTTATTTCGTCGAACGCCGACACCCATGCCTCCCTGAAGCCGGTGATCTCCATGTGGCTGTCCATTGCTATTCGTGGTCTGCTGGCAATGGGAGAAAACCGTAACCGTCGTGTGTGGTTTTTCTGTGACGAGTTACCCACGTTACACAAACTGCCGGATCTGGTGGAGATCCTGCCGGAAGCCCGTAAGTTCGGTGGCTGTTATGTGTTTGGTATCCAGTCCTATGCCCAGCTGGAAGA
>NZ_JAVUPQ010000307.1:0-1313 GCF_032029835.1 Escherichia sp. AM3
CCGCCGCCAGCTGTGCACTGGAAGAGATCCTGCGTCAGGGTCGCGAGATGATCCAATGGTCGTCACCGAAACCGCAAAATGGTGACTGGCACATCGGTCGCGGCGTCGCCATTATCATGCAGAAATCGGGTATCCCGGATATCGATCAGGCTAACTGCATGATCAAACTGGAATCGGACGGCACCTTTATCGTTCATTCTGGCGGTGCGGATATTGGTACTGGTCTGGATACTGTAGTGACGAAACTGGCAGCAGAAGTGCTGCACTGCCCACCGCAGGACGTGCATGTTATCTCCGGTGATACCGATCATGCGTTGTTTGATAAAGGCGCATATGCCTCGTCCGGTACTTGCTTCTCGGGTAACGCGGCGCGTTTGGCAGCGGAAAATCTACGGGAGAAAATTCTGTTCCACGGCGCGCAAATGTTGGGTGAGCCAGTGGCAGATGTTCAACTGGCAACGCCGGGCGTCGTGCGCGGCAAGAAAGGCGAAGTTAGTTTCGGGGATATTGCCCATAAAGGCGAAACCGGCACCGGCTTTGGTTCACTGGTGGGAACTGGCAGTTATATCACGCCTGATTTCGCCTTCCCGTATGGCGCAAACTTCGCTGAAGTTGCCGTCAACACGCGTACGGGTGAAATCCGCCTGGATAAATTCTACGCCTTGCTGGACTGCGGTACACCGGTCAATCCAGAGTTAGCGTTGGGACAAATCTACGGTGCCACCCTGCGTGCTATCGGCCACAGTATGAGCGAAGAGATCATTTATGACGCCGAAGGTCACCCGTTAACGCGTGATTTACGCAGTTACGGCGCACCGAAAATTGGTGACATTCCGCGTGATTTCCGCGCTGTGCTGGTGCCGAGCGACGATAAAGTCGGCCCGTTCGGGGCGAAATCGATCTCGGAAATCGGTGTAAATGGCGCAGCTCCGGCGATTGCTACCGCAATTCACGATGCATGCGGCATCTGGTTACGCGAATGGCATTTCACACCGGAGAAAATACTCACTGCGCTGGAAAAAATATAAATAATAAATGGCCGCTTCGGCGGCCTGTTTCTCTGTTTGAACGATGACTAAATAGTGACTGCGAAAATGAGATAAGCCGTTCTCAAGGCGTCCTGCGCCCCAAATTCGTGGGAATTTATTTTACTAATTCAGATGATCAAATTTACTTTAAAAGGAGTGAAGGGATGTCTGATATAAACCATGCAGGTTCTGACCTGATATTTGAACTGGAGGATCGCCCTCCCTTTCATCAGGCTCTCGTTGGTGCCATTACCCATCTGTTGGCAATTTTCGTTCCGATGGTAA
>NZ_JAVUPQ010000308.1:0-1309 GCF_032029835.1 Escherichia sp. AM3
ACCAGGGCTGCAATTTCTGTGGCTGGCAGGTGGAGGAGCGCGGAGAGCTCGTTGATGTGCTGTGGGGGGAACTGGAATGGTCTTCCCCGACAGATGATGATGAGCTGCCGGAAGTCACCGGACCTGCGTGGATAATCGACAATGTGGCGCATTATGGCGGATGAAGTATGACGGAGACGGGCGGGCAACCGCCCGTTTCTTTTCCGACAAAGGATGTCGCCGTGCTCCTCTTTTTACTGCGCCGGCTGACGCGGCGCGGCATAAACGCTGCCTGTGGTCAGTGTCCCGCGTCCGGCCGGGCACGGGACGGGCGCTTTTACCGCTCCCGGCTGGCGTCGGTGACAGTGTACGCCAGCCCGTCGCCCTTTTCTGACGAACGCCCTTCAAGCCGCTTTCGCGGCATAGCCTTGCCGTCAAAAAGACGACGGCTGCGGTATTCCACGGTCGGCCTGACCCGTTACCGGACGCGGTGAACAGCCCACAGGCAGCGGGGAACGGGCACCACAGGGGTGCCCTCCCGGTGCCCTCTGTAAGAGAAGGAGTTTGGTATGTCCCGTTTTGTCCTCGGTAACTGCATCGATGTTATGGCCCGTATCCCTGATAACGCCATTGATTTCATCCTCACCGACCCGCCGTACCTCGTCGGTTTTCGTGACCGTCAGGGGCGTACCATTGCCGGCGATAAAACCGATGAATGGCTGCAACCGGCCTGTAATGAGATGTACCGCGTACTCAAAAAAGACGCGTTAATGGTGAGCTTCTATGGCTGGAATCGCGTCGATCGTTTTATGTCTGCCTGGAAAAATGCGGGATTCAGCGTTGTTGGTCACCTGGTCTTCACCAAAAACTACACATCGAAGGCCGCATATGTGGGCTATCGCCACGAATGTGCCTACATCCTGGCAAAAGGCCGTCCACGTCTGCCACAAAACCCGCTGCCGGACGTGCTGGGCTGGAAATATTCGGGCAATCGTCATCACCCGACGGAAAAGCCCGTCACCAGCCTGCAACCGCTGATTGAGAGCTTCACACACCCGAACGCAATTGTGCTGGACCCGTTTGCAGGCAGCGGCTCAACCTGCGTCGCCGCCCTCCAGTCCGGACGCCGGTATATCGGTATCGAGCTGCTTGAGCAGTATCACCGTGCCGGGCAGCAACGCCTTGCCGCCGTGCAACGGGCCATGCAGCAGGGGGCCGCGAATGATGACTGGTTTATGCCGGAGGCTGCGTAAATGAACTCTGCCGGACACGAAAAACTGCGCGCCGAAGTGGCGGAGGTGGCCAATGCCATGTGCGACCTGCGTACAAC
>NZ_JAVUPQ010000309.1:0-1300 GCF_032029835.1 Escherichia sp. AM3
GTGCATAACAGCATGACTTCCATCCATCGTGCGGCAGCTCTCCGGTATAGCCCTTTTGACTCCAGCTCTTCAGCTTTCCTGTCCCTTATCATTTCTGCCTCTCAGATTATATAGATAAGCAAAAAGGTGTTGGTTCAGTTGGTTCAGTTGGTTCAATTTGTAAAGAGTATTGTTTTTAAAAGAATTATTCGCAAAAAGTGAACCAACACACCCCATTTTTGAACCAACAAAAAGAGGCCGTGAACCAACACGCCGTTTAAAAACCGCTAATTATGAGGGACATTCACCAGCACAGGGCTTGTCTAGTGCTGGTTAGGTGCTGCTCACCGCGCACGGAGCGGCGCTGGTTTGCTCCAGCGATATGCGGGGCTGGTCATCATTTCGCGGTACCGCCTGGCTATTACAGGGCCCTCTGCCAGCTGGCGCCTTAATTCCCGCAGTTCTGCCGGGCTGAGCTGGTGGCCGCCATGCTCCAGCTTGGCAATGGTCAGCAGCTCGATTTCTCGTGGTGTCATGGATTCCCCTCTGATGGTGATCGGCATTATATTGCTAGCCAGGGTGATTCTTCACTGGCCAGAGCCGTTGTGCGTGAAGTCTATGCGTGAACTCCATATGCTATGTGTTAAGTTACAGCTCAAAATGTCCTGTTCCGGTGGTAACTTTTTGGTAAACAGCGTTTTGGTGGATACCAACATGGATACCTCGCTTTTGGATACCACCCAAAGCCAGATTGTCACTATGCTTAATCTAAAGCAGAGGAGCCTCTATGCGCCTTATCAAATTAAGCGAAGTCATGCTCAGAACGGGCTTCAAGAAAACGGCAATCTACTCATGGGTTAAGACGGGCACGTTTCCACAGCCAGTTAAAATTGGTAGATCAGCTAGATGGTCGCTTGAGGAGGTTGAAGCTTGGATCCAGAACAAACTTGATTCGCGGGCTGGCAACCAATGATTAGCTTTAATATCGAGTGGTGGATAGTCCATGGACAAGCTGATGGGCGCACTCGACGAAAACGATGCGCCAGGCGGACTGTGTCGCTCATAAACCGGGAGTTGGCCAGAGGACTTAGTTGTCCTTTGCAATTCTGCAGGTTCGCACGTGAAAGTAGCCAAAACCCTGCGAACCTGAGTGCAAACCTGCAACTGCGAACCACTGAGGTGGCCTCTCATAGCTGGTGGTCATACTGGATATTAATCAGGCCTGCCACAACCATAACAATCCATAACAGACGCATCGCACCAACAATTACTAATAGGTCCGCTCGCAACACTAATTTTGACTAAGCCTGAACGCAATGCT
>NZ_JAVUPQ010000310.1:0-1300 GCF_032029835.1 Escherichia sp. AM3
CTTTATGGTGATGCGAAGTTTGCCAGTGACAATGATTTAAAAAAATCAAAACTGCTTAAGTGGGAGACAGAAAATGATACGGATATTCTGGTCGGCGCGTATAAAGGAACAGATCTGTGGTATACCGCCCCGGATTTTGTATCTCTTGGTGCAGGAACCCGCGCCGGTAAAGGTGCCGCCATTGGTATCCCTAATCTTCTGGTCAGAAAACACTCTCTGATTGCGTTAGATCCAAAACAGGAATTGTGGAAAATCACCAGTAAGGTGCGTGAAATACTGCTGGGTAATAAAGTTTATCTTCTCGACCCATTCAACAGTAAGACACATCAGTTTAACCCCCTTTTCTATATTGATTTAAAAGCAGAGAGTGGTGCTAAGGATCTGCTTAAACTGATTGAAATTCTGTTTCCGTCTTACGGCATGACAGGGGCAGAAGCGCACTTTAATAACCTTGCTGGTCAGTACTGGACAGGACTGGCTAAGTTGCTTCATTTCTTTATTAACTATGAGCCGTCCTGGCTTAATGAGTTCGGGCTTAAACCCGTTTTCTCAATCGGTTCTGTCGTCGACCTGTACAGCAATATTGACAGGGAACTGATACTCAGTAAGCGGGAAGAACTGGAGGGAACAAACGGACTTGATGAAAACGCGTTGTATCATTTGCACGATGCCCTGACCAAAATCAGGGAATATCACGAAACGGAAGATGAACAGCGTTCAAGCATTGATGGTTCTTTCCGTAAGAAAATGAGCCTGTTTTATCTCCCAACCGTTCGTAAATGTACTGATGGTAATGATTTCGATCTCCGTCAGTTGCGACGGGAAGATATCACTGTTTATGTCGGTGTTAATGCGGAAGATATATCTCTGGCTTACGATTTTCTGAACCTGTTTTTCAACTTCGTTGTTGAAGTGACATTGCGTGAAAATCCTGATTTTGATCCCACCCTGAAACATGACTGCCTGATGTTTCTTGATGAGTTCCCTTCGATTGGTTATATGCCAATTATTAAAAAGGGGTCAGGGTATATTGCAGGTTTTAAACTTAAACTGCTGACGATTTATCAGAATATCAGTCAGCTAAATGAAATCTATGGTATTGAGGGAGCCAAAACGCTGATGAGTGCTCATCCATGCCGTATTATCTATGCTGTCAGCGAAGAGGATGATGCCGCGAAGATATCAGAAAAACTTGGGTATATTACAACCACATCAAAGAGCACAAGCAAGAGCCGGGGACGATCAGCTTCACAGGGCGAATCAGAAAGTGAAGCCCGAAGAGCACTGGTGCTTCCACAGG
>NZ_JAVUPQ010000311.1:0-1297 GCF_032029835.1 Escherichia sp. AM3
GGTGACCAGACCACCAACGACTGCAACCAGGTATCGGTCCGGGCAGCCAGTGAATCATTACGTGTTGTGTTCGTGTTATCCGTTGTCATCAGCGTTTATCTTCCTGTGTCAGTCTCCGCCCAGGGTTTTCTCTTTCTGCAGGTCACGAACCATATCCCGCTCCATCTGCTGCAGTCGCTCCTGCAGCAGATTTTCCCGGGCAACCTCCCGGACCGCTTCCCGCACCCGTTGTGGTTCACGCAGTACACTCTCCGGCAGCGCGGCTTCCCGTTCAGATATGGCAGACCGGTCACGCTCCAGCCCGGCAATATCCCTGACAGCCTGCTCTGTTTTGCCGTCCGGCAGGTCAGGTTTGTTCTCTGCCATTTTACGGACAATTTCATCCGCACGGCGTTCCGTTTCACGGCGGATGGCCTCTTCAGCCTGCCGCTGTGCCAGTACCTCTGCCGTGACCGGTTCGCCATTTCCGGCTCCCGGCTGAACGCTGTTGTCCGGGATATCCCCCCCCACGCGACCACCGGTGATGGTTCTGGGATTCCACGGACGACCTTCACCGGCGATTCTTACCACCACACCGCTGTCAGGATTATCACGGGCAATCCGGACACCATCCTGCATATTATCAGCCAGCAGGCTCTCTCCGTTACGGCTGCCCTGCAGGGCCACGAACTGCGCATCCCCGCTGCCTTTCACCCGGCCTTCACCACTGAAGCCCCGCAGCCCGTTTCCGTCATCCGTGGTCAGCGGGTTCAGCCAGATACCAGCTGACTTGCCGTTACGGTCAAAAGCCGGCAGTGCCACATACGGCTGCGGATATTTGCGCCCGGGTGCAATAAACCGTGCAGGACTGTCTCCCCCGGCCAGCCCTGCCTGACGGAGAACGGCACGGCCGGCCACCACGTCCCGCAGCTCCCGCGCCGTACTGAACAGCCGCTCTGCATTCATGACCTCCCGGTCCGAGTTCGGCTCTAGCACATCGTGGGCAGTGCCTTTCTGTACGGCATTGTTGATGGCATCCGTCCAGCCCTGACGGTTATCGGTGTACACCTGCACATGCTGCTTCATACGCGACAGGGCCACGTAGGCTGACTCAAAGCCGGCCATCAGTTTCCGGTTACCTTCCGTGCCTTCAAGCGCGATGGCAAAGGTTTCACTTGCCCCCTGCGCACCGTGGGCGGTGATGGCATAAGCCAGGTCAATATGTTGCTCTGCCCGCTCCTGACCTGGGCGAATCACCCGGATCTGCTGTCCGTCCGACAGCGTGACACTGTCACCGGAAACCGCTGTCACCGTCCAG
>NZ_JAVUPQ010000312.1:0-1295 GCF_032029835.1 Escherichia sp. AM3
CATCAAAGATGTTTATACGTGCGAAATTGTCGGCTACGCCATGGGAGAGCGCATGACAAAAGAGCTGACAGGTAAAGCCCTGTTTATGGCGCTCAGGAGCCAGCGCCCACCTGCCGGGCTAATCCACCACTCTGATCGAGGTTCACAGTACTGCGCATACGATTACCGGGTCATACAGGAGCAGTTTGGTCTGAAAACATCAATGTCGCGTAAAGGTAACTGTTACGACAACGCTCCGATGGAAAGCTTCTGGGGAACGCTGAAAAATGAGAGCCTGAGCCACTATCGTTTTAATAACCGGGATGAAGCCATCTCAGTAATACGGGAATACATTGAGATTTTCTACAATCGTCAGCGTCGTCACTCTCGTCTGGGGAATATCTCCCCGGCAGCCTTCAGGGAAAAATATCATCAGATGGCTGCTTAAAAAAAGAACAAATGGTAGTGTCCGCTATTGCCAGTACACCTCAACATTCCACCATGCATTCCGATTAACGCCGCATAGCCAGTTGAACTTTGCTACTTTGTGAGAGGTAGTACCTTCTATCCAGTGCGAATTTAATTAATGGAATAAATGATTATGAGTGAAAATGATACAATCCCAAAGAAGTCTACAAGTCAGATTAACAAAGCGGTATTCTTTACATCTGCTTTGCTAATTTTCCTTCTTGTCGCCTTTGCCGCCGTATTCCCGGATGTCGCCGACAAAAATTTTAAACTACTTCAGCAACAAATCTTCACGAATGCCAGCTGGTTCTACATCCTTGCTGTGGCCCTGATTTTACTGAGTGTCACGTTCCTTGGACTCTCACGCTACGGTGATATCAAGCTGGGCCCGGACCATGCGCAGCCTGATTTCAGCTACCACTCCTGGTTTGCGATGCTTTTTTCGGCAGGGATGGGGATCGGCCTGATGTTCTTTGGCGTTGCCGAACCTGTAATGCATTATCTTTCGCCACCCGTTGGCACTCCAGAAACCGTTGCGGCAGCCAAGGAAGCAATGCGTCTGACCTTTTTCCACTGGGGACTGCACGCATGGGCAATTTATGCCATTGTGGCGCTGATTCTGGCGTTCTTCAGTTACCGTCACGGTCTGCCTTTAACTCTGCGCTCCGCACTCTATCCCATTATTGGCGATCGCATATACGGACCTGTAGGACATGCGGTTGATATTTTCGCTGTTATAGGCACGGTCTTTGGCGTTGCGACATCACTGGGTTACGGTGTTTTGCAGGTGAATGCCGGTTTGAACCATCTTTTCGGGGTGCCCATCAATGAAACGGTGCAGGTAATTC
>NZ_JAVUPQ010000313.1:0-1292 GCF_032029835.1 Escherichia sp. AM3
TATGAAAAAATAAATGCGATTATTGAGAAGCGTCGACAGGAAGGGGCAAGGGAAAAAGATGTCAGTTTTTCAGCAACAGCTTCAATGCTTCTTGAACTGGGGCTTCGTGTACATGAGGCTCAGATGGAGCGTAAAGAGTCTGCATTTAATCAGACTGAGTTTAATAAATTGCTTCTTGAATGCGTTGTAAAAACACAATCATCAGTAGCGAAAATTTTGGGTATTGAGTCTCTCAGTCCTCATGTCTCCGGAAATCCAAAGTTTGAATATGCCAATATGGTTGAAGATATCAGGGAGAAGGTATCATCTGAGATGGAACGATTTTTTCCAAAAAATGATGATGAATAAAAGAAATTTGACTTCGTTCAAATATCAGAGTTTTTATGATTTAAAAAGGTGACAGTACGAAAGATAATTAGTATATTAATTACGTGGTTAATGCCACGTTAAAATTTGAATTTGAAAATCGCCGATGCAGGGAGTTCTCTCCTCCCTGCATCGACTGTCCATAGAATCCTTTGTGAGGAGGTTCCTATGTATCCGATGGATCGTATTCAACAAAAACATGCTCGTCAAATAGATCTGCTGGAAAATCTGACGGCAGTTATTCAGGATTATCCAAATCCAGCCTGTATCAGGGACGAAACTGGAAAATTTATTTTTTGCAATACGCTGTTTCATGAGTCATTTCTTACACAAGATCAAAGTGCTGAAAAATGGCTTCTGTCGCAGAGAGATTTTTGTGAATTGATCTCTGTCACAGAGATGGAAGCATACAGGAATGAGCATACGCATCTTAATCTTGTAGAGGATGTTTTTATTCAGAACAGATTCTGGACAATATCTGTCCAGTCATTTCTTAATGGACACAGAAATATTATTCTGTGGCAATTTTATGATGCTGCTCATGTTCGTCATAAAGACAGTTATAATCAAAAAACGATTGTCAGTGATGATATCAGAAATATAATCAGAAGAATGAGTGATGATTCTTCTGTATCATCATATGTAAATGATGTCTTTTACTTATATAGCACCGGAATCAGTCATAATGCTATAGCAAGAATATTAAATATATCCATCTCCACATCAAAGAAACACGCATCTCTGATATGCGACTACTTCTCTGTTTCTAATAAAGATGAGTTAATTATCTTACTCTACAATAAAAAGTTTATTTATTATTTATACGAGAAGGCTATGTGTATCATAAATACGCGTTAATAAGGTGTTAATAAAATATAGACTTTCCGTCTATTTACCTTTTCTGATTATTCTGTAAACATAAGTGG
>NZ_JAVUPQ010000314.1:0-1289 GCF_032029835.1 Escherichia sp. AM3
ATACTGTTTTTGTCATGTGAGTCACCTCTGACTGAGAGTTTACTCACTTAGCCGCGTGTCCACTATTGCTGGGTAAGCTCAGAGAGCTGCCCACGTATGGTTATCGTCGGGTATGGGCGCTGCTTCGCAGACAGGCAAAACTTGATGGTATGCCTGCGATCAATGCCAAACGTGTTTACCGGATCATGCGCCAGAATGCGCTGTTGCTTGAGCGAAAACCTGCTGTACCGCCATCGAAACGGGCACATACAGGCAGAGTGGCCGTGAAAGAAAGCAATCAGCGATGGTGCTCTGACGGGTTCGAGTTCTGCTGTGATAACGGAGAGAGACTGCGTGTCACGTTCGCGCTGGACTGCTGTGATCGTGAGGCACTGCACTGGGCGGTCACTACCGGCGGCTTCAACAGTGAAACAGTACAGGACGTCATGCTGGGAGCGGTGGAACGCCGCTTCGGCAACGAGCTTCCGGCGTCTCCAGTGGAGTGGCTGACGGATAATGGTTCATGCTACCGGGCTAATGAAACACGGCAGTTTGCCCGGATGTTGGGGCTTGAACCGAAGAACACGGCGGTGCGGAGTCCGGAGAGTAACGGAATAGCAGAGAGCTTCGTGAAAACGATAAAGCGTGACTACATCAGTATCATGCCCAAACCAGACGGGTTAACGGCAGCAAAGAACCTTGCAGAGGCGTTCGAGCATTATAACGAATGGCATCCGCATAGTGCGCTGGGTTATCGCTCGCCACGGGAATATCTGCGGCAGCGGGCTTGTAATGGGGTAAGTGATAACAGATGTCTGGAAATATAGGGGCAAATCTATGCACCTCTCCACTCACACAATTTCTTAATATAAAAGATCCATTACATTGCTCTGCAACTATAACTGCGTATTACCGTGAAGGAGAACGGTGAGTAACGGCGTTTTTCAAGGCCATTGTCAACGACGGATGAAAAGTGGAATCCTCTGCTGGGATTCAGCTCCTAATGCTACAAATCTCATTGATGGCTTGATGTAACTTCACATATGGTTTCAGCCTCAAAGAAATCATTTTTATTAATTTTAACGAAGGGTTGGACAAAATGAGGAGGTATTAGCTTTGTTTTATGACGCATTTCCGAAAATTTCCGTGCCATATAGTGAGCATCTTCGCAAGCTTCCATAACAATAGTTGTGTAGGAGGAATTAGTAAGGAATTCGAATAATTTCGAGCACTTGGATTCTGACAGTTAAGGACTCTGCCTGTTGCATCTGGGCAGTGGACGTTGAATGAATTTTTCCCTACAAAAATAC
>NZ_JAVUPQ010000315.1:0-1286 GCF_032029835.1 Escherichia sp. AM3
CAATTGCACCGACCAGTGCAAACAGTGTTCCGATGATCGTGACCAGATAAACGGTATTGCCCAGCGATGGAATTAATACGTCAATCAATACTGATCCCAGTAACTGGCCCGCCGTTGAAGCAACCCCCAGCATCAGTAACCCCAGACCTCTGACCAAAATGGCCATTAAACTGATAGACATTAGTCCAAGCGGGCCGCCAAGATACATCCACCAGACATCTGGTAATTGAACAGTGACGTGCCCTAATGCGACACGAATAGCTAGCGCTGTGCCTAAAACACAAAATCCAACGATGAAATTCCAGGTGATTGAAACCAGCATGGATCCCGTAGCTTCAGCTACTTTTGCATTTCCAGCGGGCTGCCATCCTGCAAGCAAACCAGCTAAGAACGGAAGAATGGCAAGTAAGATGAAAGAGGTAGAATGCCACTGCGGTGACACAACAAAAATCGTAGCAATAACCGCAAATAATGCACCGATGATGCGATAAGGGGTAAAGTATTTTTTCTCGTCGACACCGATACCAAAGCGATCGCAAAGTAAACCAGACAGCAATAGCGCGGAGATCAGTGCTGTTTGAAACGTTGCGACCCCGAGTGCGCTGGCTGATGCGCCTTCAGAAAATACCACCATCGCTCCACAGAGACCGGCAAACCAGTTCCAGAGAGGAACTTTTCGGTTTTTAATCAGAGAAGGAATTGCCGCAAATTGTTGCCGGGTTTCTTTTCGCGCCATAATAATAAAAAACATCACGACTAAACCACTGGCAAAGGAGATAACTGCGCATGCATTACCATCCTGTAACCAGTGACCTAATTGACCATTCACCGCTGATTGCATAGGGGAGAGCATACCCGCAAGAATCGTGGCAAGCATCCATAAGGGAGTTGAGGTAATGACTCCAACTTACTGATAGTGTTTTATGTTCAGATAATGCCCGATGACCTTGTCATGCAGCTCCACCGATTTTGAGAACGACAGTGACTTCCGTCCCAGCCTTGCCAGATGTTGTCTCAGATTCAGATTATGTCGCTCAATGCGCTGCGTGTAACGCTTGCTGATAACGTGCAGCTTTCCCTTCAGGCGTGATTCATACAGCGGCCAGCCATCCGTCATCCATACCACGACCTCAAAGGCCGACAGCAGGCTCAGAAGACGCTCCAGTGTGGCCAGAGTGCGTTCACCGAAGACGTGCGCCACAACCGTCCTCCGTATCCTGTCATACGCGTAAAACAGCCAGCGCTGACGTGATTTAGCACCGACGTAGCCCCACTGTTCGTCCATG
>NZ_JAVUPQ010000316.1:0-1284 GCF_032029835.1 Escherichia sp. AM3
CGGGCGACCTTCTGCGTGCATTCTGGCAAAACTACGCGCCAGGAAATCGAAATTATTTAAAGAATTAAGACTATGATCCATAAGCACATCCTCCGGTTATCGCATACCTTTTAAGGCCATATGCTTTTTCTGATTTCAGTATTCCCCAATCAGTGTAGTACCTTTAAACATAACGTGCGTAAATATATTGTCCCCGATCACACTTTTTAGTGAAAAATAAAAAACCATATTAAAAGACTTTCTCTTCCAGAACTTCTCTAACCTGTGTTATTATTAACACAGATAAATGTAAGCAAGGAAACTATTACAAAGTAAATATTGCGTCACTAAATGGACATTGGAGTGATATATGATTTTATTCGCCGACTATAACACCCCTTATCTTTTCGCTATTTCCTTTGTACTGTTGATCGGCCTGTTAGAAATTTTTGCGCTTATCTGCGGTCACATGCTCTCCGGTGCTCTTGATGCACATCTTGACCATTATGATTCTATAACCACAGGTCATATTAGCCAGGCACTTCATTATCTCAATATTGGAAGATTGCCAGCTCTCGTCGTTCTCTGCTTACTGGCTGGTTTTTTTGGTCTTATTGGCATCCTGTTGCAGCATGCCTGCATCATGGTCTGGCAATCACCACTGTCGAACCTGTTCGTGGTTCCTGTCAGTTTACTGTTTACGATTATTGCGGTGCATTATACCGGTAAAATAGTTGCGCCCTGGATTCCACGCGACCATAGTTCAGCTATTACAGAAGAAGAATATATTGGTAGCATGGCGTTAATTACCGGTCATCAAGCCACTTCAGGTAATCCCTGCGAAGGAAAACTCACCGATCAATTTGGCCAAATACATTATTTACTACTGGAGCCTGAAGAAGGAAAAATTTTCACTAAAGGAGACAAAGTGTTAATTATTTGCCGACTTTCTGCAACGCGATATTTGGCGGAAAATAATCCCTGGCCCCAAATATTGTAATTTATTAATCAAAAGGAAATTTAATAATGGATGATATTGTTAATTCTGTGCCCTCCTGGATGTTTACCGCAATTATTGCCGTATGCATTCTGTTTATTATTGGAATTATTTTCGCCAGGCTCTATCGTCGCGCTTCGGCAGAGCAAGCTTTTGTTCGTACTGGTTTAGGTGGGCAAAAAGTGGTAATGAGCGGTGGCGCAATCGTGATGCCGATCTTTCATGAAATAATCCCCATCAATATGAATACTCTGAAGCTGGAAGTCAGCCGCTCAACCATTGATAGCCTGATTACGAAAGATCGTATG
>NZ_JAVUPQ010000317.1:0-1283 GCF_032029835.1 Escherichia sp. AM3
GCATATCACTGTTTTCCTGCAGATGCTCAGGATTTTCATTGTTCATCAGCTCCTGATATGCGCTGTAGTTTTCGTATTCTTCGGGGCCATCTGACTCAGGAAGGAATGGCTCTGGCTGAAGGGGAATGTCTTCAGTTACATGGTTGACCGCCTCTTCCCGGGGAGTATCCGGGGATATTCCGGTGCTTTGTTTGTCATCAGGCTCCGTCATCACGGTCATTTCCTCTTTGACTGCATCAGGGGAAGGTGATGGCTCGGCTGATTCATTCATGGTTTCAGATGAGGGACTGTCTTCAGGGGATGCGGGGGTGGCAGCAGGGGCCGGTATTTCAGGTGAAGTGCCGGATTCCTGTTGTGACTCGTTTTTTTCCGGTTGTGACAGTTCGGCTTCAAATTCACGCCAGTCTTTATCTGTGGCCACCGAGACAACTTTTTCCGGAGGTTCCGCCGGATGAGCGGGTTCATCAGGGGCAGACGCCGTTGTACTTTCCGGGGACGCCGGTGATTCTGCAGGGGGGGCCTGAACTACAGAGCTTTCCGTTTGCGCCTGAACGTTATCAGCGTGCCGCTCATCTTTGCCGTTATTTTCAGTGGCGTGACTGGTAAATGACTGTGTTTCATCAGCAATGTTACTGCTGGAAGCAGCTGGTTGTTCCTGCTGCGTGGCGGACGGCAGAGAAGGTCCCTGGTCATGGCTGTGCCCTGTATCGGGTGATGTTTCAGGATATTCTGTCGGAGTCATGGTTTTTTCCTCAGTGTGGACCGGTGTAAAAACGAGGTTGCCTATCACCAGTGCCTCGCGCATTTCCGGGGTGTTACTGTTGGGGGTGGAAACCCCGATGTGTTCTAACTGGGCGTTGATGACAGGTTGAAAAGCGGCCCGTCCCCGGCTTGCGTCCAGGTCATTGAAATCGGTCAGCCCCTGCGCTTTTTCGGCATCGGTGAACGCAGGAAAGATGACCGATCCTCCTGTCAGTTCTGCGGCTTTTGTTGCACTGACGATACCTTTGTTAACCCGGATTGCATGATCGTTGTCGGCACAGAAGATAAAGGGGCTTTGCGTCCACTTTTGCCGGGCATTTTCGGCAACGGCAATCATGTTGCCTCCATCCACCGTCATCAGTACCGGAAGGCCCGTGGCTTCGTGCAGGGAGGCCGCAGTGGCATAGCCCTCGGCAAACAGTACCGGCTGACCGTTGCGCGGTGTGCCCAGCGCAAACCAGTTACCGGTTTTCTCCGAATCTATCAGGATGCGGGCATCTTTCCCCCCGGTGACCGGAATA
>NZ_JAVUPQ010000318.1:0-1278 GCF_032029835.1 Escherichia sp. AM3
CCAGCGGCGCAGTCGGCTGTTCATCCGGGTATGCCGGGTCGTGTGTCAGCCACACCGCCTCCAGCCGGATACCGTTATCGGCACCGTACTCTGTACCGGCGGGCAGCGTGTCGGGGAAAACCTGAGAAGAGGAAGCAGAACGGGGACCGGCTGGAGAAGATAAGGAAGACTCGCGCTGTTTACGGAAGGCTTCTGCCCGCTGCGCCTGTGTGCTCAGCACCAGGTGAAAACAGCGGCCCGCACCGTCCGTCACCCCCGTCACCGCGCCCGCCACGTCACCCTCCGCCGCCCGGTGGAAAGTCAGCGTCCGCCCGAAGCCGTCCACCACGCCCGTCAGCACCCGGTATGCGGGCGGCTCCGGCGGCGGCACCTCGTCCGCCTCCGGCACACGCTCCGGCCAGCCGAGTATCAGCCACTGCCCGGTTGTGCTGACAGCCATCATATAGGTGTGTGGACTCAGACGGACCGCTTCCGGCAACGCCCGCCAGAGCCGCGCAAGCGGATGGCCTTTGTGTTGTTTCAGCACTCCGCCCCTTGCCAGCCAGAACGACTCGCTGCGGCTGTAGCTTATCTCGCCGGGAAACAGCGACTCAAAGTGAATGCTCCTGCCGCCGCTGTCGTTGAGTATCAGTTCCCGCTCATGAACCTGTAAGCGGATATCGAAGGGCGCTTTCCAGCCGGGACCAAACACGCCCACTGGCGCGGGCGTCCTGGTCCGGTAGCTGCTGTAGGCGCGGAAAAGAATAAACGGCAGCGGGCCGGGCAGTGCCAGGTCGGTTTCAACAGGCAGAACCTTCGCACCGAGTAGCGGGTTCACCGGGCTGCCATAGTTCGGACTGTCCTTTTTTGTGGGACACACCGAGCAGGCCACACCGGTTGGCGCACCTATCAGCACCCCTGCTGAACCCTGCACAATATCCAGTCCCTTGCGGGTCATGTCACCCTGCCGCGCCGCCGGTTTTCCGCCGCCCATGAATCAATTCCTTCTGCTTTTAATATGGTTCATCTGGTCACTGCACCAGTTCCGTTTTAATTTTTTGCACCTGACTCAAAATTGCCGCATATCCGGCATTCCGGGGGGTAAATCTTTCGGCACAGGCGCATCCGGTACAGGTTGTGTGGCACCACAGTTCCAGTTAATCACTGGCGCATCACCGTTCACATCCGACTCCCCTTCCAGATGAATGTGCGTACCGTTGAGAAATATGCTTCCGTCCTTCGTCAGCACCAGCCTTGCCTTACCACAGCAGAGTTCAAGATGCTCACCGGCAGAATAAA
>NZ_JAVUPQ010000319.1:0-1275 GCF_032029835.1 Escherichia sp. AM3
TATCCACGATCGTGTGCGGCTCTGTGCGAATTTTTCGTCTTTTTCTGGAGGGTTTTGCAGTCAGGACGCCAATGATGGCACTGACATTTTCCGGTGACGGGATTCGACGTTGAGCAGTACGGGGAACCAGACGGCGGAGACGGTCCAGGCGTGGCGCATCCACGCTGATATACCTGTTTATAACAACGGGATCGCTGCTGCAGCTTTTCTCATCGTCAGGGATGAAGAATGAGGCTGATGGTACGGTTTCTCCCCGGAAAATAGAAAAGAACTCGCCAGGATGAAGTTCAATCAACTCCTGAACATTTATCTTGCTTTCCATCAGGATGCTGATTTGTGGGCTGTCAATCCATGATTCACCAAATATGCCGTCCTGACGCTGCAGGTTGTTCATTCTCGCTCTGGCTTCTTCACCGGCGGCGCTTTTCAGCGTTCTGGCCGTACTACCCTCGCTAACAATCCTGCCGGCAAATTTTGTCCCCGTGTTCTGCATCAGTGTTGCCGTATTCGTGGCTGTTGTCTGTCCTTCTATACGTTCCTGGTCCTGTGCCATCAAAATCAGAGCAAAATCCAGTGAACGCACCTGAGTGGCTTCCACAGCAATACGGTCTGTATAGTATGCCCCCACTTCATCAAGGAAACACAGGTAAGGGAAACGCCCCTTATATTTTTTGACTTCCAGTGCATCGGAATCAGTTCCTTCGAGGCGGTAGCCCAAATCACGGGCGAGAATCATACTTTTCTGGGTGATAAACATTCGTCCCAGAGCGGACGTTGTATGCGCTGATGTATCCAGAGCGGGGATCATTACCATCAGAATTCTGTCGCTGTGAATGCTGTCACGAATATCGATATCACCGGAATCTTCAGCAAAAATATCCCCGAATGCTTCCGTGAATGTGCTGAAAGTTTCAGAAAACTGCCCGGAGAGATAAGCATGTTGTTTTCTGGGTTCTTCCGTCCAGGCTGATGGTGTCCTGACCAGCGACAGGTCGAAACCGGGAACGTCCTGAAGGTAGTTACGTAACGGTGCGATAGCTTCTTCCGGCCACTGATCATCGAGGCCACGACAGTAAAGTTTGGCCATCCCTTCGAGAGTCATATGTTCACGGAGCATCTGCAGCGACATTGTTTTGCCTTCGCGCACACACCAGAATTTAGTACCAAATACTAGTGCCTTATTCATGGCAATGGCCCGGGACTGCCACTCGCCCCCCTGGACGTTCTGGGGCAGCATTGACTGCATTGTCTCCGCTGTGAATGCCTCAGTGCTGT
>NZ_JAVUPQ010000320.1:0-1269 GCF_032029835.1 Escherichia sp. AM3
GATAAAGCAGCTCGTACAAGATTTGGTGAACGGTGGTGGGATACCATCTCGTATGATACGACGAAAGACAATCACGATAAGTTCATCAATTGCATCAGAGATGCTGAACGGAGCTTATTAAAAAAATGGAAAGCCAAAGAGGTCGCTCGCCTTGGTTTAAGCCATCCATCGCAAATAACAACGACGCCACCAGTTTTTTCACATGATGATATTATTGCAGCGACCACATTTTCCACATGGGAGAATGTTTTTCTTGAGGCGCTTCATACAGACGATAACGCTAAAAAAAATGATTTCCTTTGGCCTAACTCTCTTCCAAAAGCTCTGAGAAGGCTAAGTGTAATTGATAACAAACCCGTCGAGGCTCGTCGTAAGTTATTGAATCTACTCAAAGAGATAAGAGACTACCGCAATAGACTTTTTCATCATGACTGTATCTGGATAAAAATTAAAACTGTAGATAAACAGACTGCAATTGAATCAATTCGTGAAAAAATCAATCTAATCGAAAAGATCATAACAGCGATCAGTCCTGTAACTAACCGCGCTTTGACTGCGGGGGGTATGTATGAAAATGCCCGCAGAATCTGCTCCACTGCAGAACTATCCATTTATACAAATCTTAACTATCAGGTACCAAACATAGCTACGCCAGGGCTGCTTGGTCAATTAATGCTTCAGACAAATGGTGGAAAAGAAACGGTGCCTATGATGCTGCAAAATGAGGCCTGTGTTTTCTATAAATTAAGGTGAAAGTACATAGCTTTAGCGGAAGCGAGACGCCGCATGTCAGCGGCTACTATCAAAACAGATGATCTCCCGCTACCCATATTTTCGTGGTTCTCCCTGTCTGGCCATCAGAGTAAACTGGTGGGGCAGGGAGGCATCTCCTTCAGGAACGGCTATCCAGCCGCAGCTTTTCAGCAACTCATTGAGCGCTTCAGCCTGCCCGCTTATTCTGGCTGGCACTGGTAGATGATATGACCTTTATATACTCACTATAGCATTGGTGGGATATTCCAGAGGAGGTCATCATGCATTCGGAAAATATTGCGGCTTACGTCGGGCTGGATGTGCATAAAGAAACGTTGGCGGTTGCTATTGCTGTACCTGAACGGCTTGGCGAAGTTCGTTATTATGGTACGATTAACAGACAGAATCAAAAATGATCATCGGGACGCAATTTCTCTCGCCAGGTTACTGCGGGCTGGAGAACTTACCCCTGTCTGGATCCCTGAGCTGACTCATGAAGCTATGCGGGATCTAATC
>NZ_JAVUPQ010000321.1:0-1262 GCF_032029835.1 Escherichia sp. AM3
TATGGAAAAGCTGATTAGCGCGTATCGACGTATGCTGCGACAAGGGAATCATGCGCTGACGGTTATTGTTGGGTGATATAGCTTGATGCCTGGGGGAGAAAGACCCATTAGTTAAGATTTACGCCAGGATCATCTTGAAAAAATCTTTAACCATGGTCCGGTTTTTATCCCCTTGTATAAATATTACTAAATGCTTGCTTAGTCGCATTGTTAAATGCAATACCGTATATTCGGTATGTAACAGCGATATCCTCTGTGCTGGCAACGATCTGTCATGCTTGATGAAAACGGAATTGAACCTGTCATTACCAGGTAGATAAAAAGCCTGTTCAATTTTGGGATTATTTTTTATAACTCGTGTCTGTTATGGCGACACGGGAAAACATCAATATTGTCCTTCACAAATTGCAGTAATATAGAATCAACCTCTCTTGCAAGTTGGTCACAATGTATTATAAGCATTTTGAATATGTCATCCTCTGTAATCTCGTGAAAATTTTCGGCCTTGTCTTTTAGCTCATCATATCGGATTCTTGCAGTAACCATTTTTTGGGCGAGTTCTAATAACCCCAAAGCTTGCAATTGCTGGTGAGTATGATCACTTTCAAAAAATATCCCACACTCCATTCCTTCCCAACCAACATATTCATGCCATTCATAAACCAGCATAAATGTTTGTAAAACTGGCGGTAATAATTGGATATCTGCAAAACCAAACCAAAACTTACGCTTGAGATCCCACTCATATTCAATCGCCAATGCTATATTGTTTAAGGCATCTCCGGCATCCTTATTTTTACGCAAAATCAATTCCGTCAGTGTATAGCGTTGTTCATCAATACGCCGAAGAGCTTCTGCAATATCATAGTTTGTAGCCAACAAAACATTCTCTGCTTCCTGATGAGTGACGTCTGCTTTTGCCGTCAATATATTGATTTGGTCAATATGAAACAACTTGATGGCTTCATCAACATCACCGCCAGTCCTCTCTAACAAACGTCTGGCAACCTGGATACCGACAGGTACGTTCTTCCGAAGTTTACGAATTTCACTTAACCATTCCATGTCAAACCCCTTTAAATATTTATGATATTAAATATAACAACGTCTGGATAACGACCCGGCCTGACTGAATATCTCACGTTTTCCTGCTTAACATTCATGTTATGATGCTCTTGAAACTAATAATACGTATGGAATTGTCACTATTTATCTGCTAATGAATTCAAACAATGTCATTCGTTTGATGAATATATTATTTC
>NZ_JAVUPQ010000322.1:0-1262 GCF_032029835.1 Escherichia sp. AM3
GAGTTGACTTAGCCAATTGGTTAGAAACTTATATTGGAAAGGATGGAACCGGCGATGATGATAGCTGTGTTTCAATTATTGATCTTTCTTTAGTACCAACAGAAATTACTCATCTTGTGACAGCTGTTATTTCAAGGATTGTGTTTGAATCATTGCAACGTTATAGGCGGCTATATAATAAATCTTTACCTACGGTACTTGTCGCTGAAGAAGCACATACATTTATTAAACGGTATCGTGATGACTCTGAAAATCAGGATGTCGCAGCCGTTTGCTGCCAAGTGTTTGAGAAAATCGCACGAGAAGGCAGAAAGTTTGGTCTTGGTATGGTGATTTCCTCACAACGACCATCAGAGTTATCACCTACGGTTTTGTCTCAATGTAATACTTTTCTTTTGCATCGAATTAGTAACGACAAAGATCAGGAGCAAGTTCATAAAATGGTACCTGATAATTTGCGAGGATTACTCCGTGAACTACCTTCATTACCATCCCAACATGCAATACTGATGGGCTGGGCATCTGAACTTCCTGTCCTAGTTAAAATGAAAAATTTGACGAAAGAGCAGCAACCTCATTCTGATGACCCTGACTTCTGGGATGTTTGGACAAGAAAGTATGCGGATGGGAAGTTGGTCGAGAGAACTGTCGATTGGGAAGCTGTTGTAAAGGAATGGCAACAAAAGTGATCTGCAGCAGAAAATGAAAGCGGGAGAGCAGATCGGAATTGAAGGAACTTTATGCCATCAATCTACTTGGTGTTGCGTTCCATTGTCCCTCCCCCCATGACGACTGAAGTAACCTCTTAGCGTGGTTTTTTGCATCATTGGCCCTCAAACCCCGTTTCTGAGGCGCTGAAAGTCGGCGTCAATGAGCTCCTGTCTCTTTATGGCATTCATTGAGGCATAGCCATTTATGGCCAGTTCATGCCAGAAGATCAGCACGGCTCCGGCTTTGGCTGACTCGCAGAGATAAATCGCGCCCTGGCTGTCCAGATTGCATTCCCGGATGCGTTTTTCCGCAAACCGGGTCAGTTGTTCATAGCTGAGTGAAAACGTCATTTCCTGATCCATCCTGCACACTCCATCTGATAATGTTCTGACAGGTAAAAATCATATCCTGCATGATTTGTGTGCTCATGATTTCTGATAATATCAGATATTGTTTAATTTTTAATGATGAAAATCATATCTGATATGATTTTATGTATATTTCTTAATTATCATATCATTTGCGTCTTTTCTGCCGCGCAGATCCGGTTT
>NZ_JAVUPQ010000323.1:0-1249 GCF_032029835.1 Escherichia sp. AM3
TTCCAGCTCATCCGGTCGAAATGGATCTCCACGCCGTTACCCACCAGTTTGACTCCCGGACTGAACAGCGTTGCCCCTGCCCAGGGGCCAGCGGGAATGGTTGCGATAACCTTGGATGACGGGTTATCAGAATCCACTGCAGTATCAATATATGCCGGTATACGGGTCAGAGCAGGTATCAGTTGTATCCCTTTTTCTGCTACAGGCGTGGACAGGCTGGCATTCTGTAATGCGAATTGCTGCGTACCATTCTGCCCTGTTGTTTCTGCCGGAGATTTATTCCACATAGTCGTTGCTATGGTTGGTGTACTACCGGCAGGATGCTGATCTTTTATTCTTACAATCAGCTTTTGCAGCCGCTCCATACGTTTTTCACTGGCTGCTCGATCCTCCTGTGGTGTGCCGGAAGCCTGGCGATGAGCATAGTTTTCCGGTTTTGCTGCAGGCTGTTGTTGCTTTTCCGGAGTGTCCGGAATATCAAGCCCCTGTGGAAGACTGGCAATGAACGTCTGATTATTGCGGGCTGCAGCTGCGGCCCCTCGTTCATTATCCGCTCTTAACAGTTCACGATAGTGAGGCGTTTCGGTAACGCTGCGCGTTCCGCCGCTTGCTGCACTGTTAATGTTCACGGCTGACTGCATATCGCTGTTACTCCCTGATAGTTTGGAAAACGCGATATAGCCGCCGCCAAATAAGATGATGCTGCCCAGTCCAAGCAGGGCAGCCAGTTTCTTTCCGGATTTACCGGCATCCTGTTCAGCACTCATGATTACTCCAGTTCTGGTGTCACGTGAACGGACTGGCCATTCACAGAGAAAGTCAGTAGTGGGGTGACGGGAAGTTTCCAGAGATGAGTTCCGTCGGCAGAGGACAAGGTCTGTTCAAATTCATCGCGCAACATCGCCCGGGAACGAACCAGAAGGTCATCGCCGTGTTGCCAGATCGTTGTATCCGGGACATTACCTGTGAATTTCAGCCTCTTAACTGAAGGGTCCCGGGGAGGAATACCATCCAGAAATGCCTGTAATGTTGCATCATGCAGGGCGATCTTATCCGTCGGGATGGAGACAACCGGGCTGGTTGGTCCCTGCCGTGGTATTCGCAGATCCAGACGACTGTCCATTTCTTGACTGGATGACGGCGTATCTGTTTCGCCACTGGTTACGTTCAGGATGACCGGTACCGACAGACCTTTCAGGTAGACAGAAATATTTCCGGATGCCCATGGCCGCAATGGTGTGATTGTCAC
>NZ_JAVUPQ010000324.1:0-1243 GCF_032029835.1 Escherichia sp. AM3
ATTGCCAGAGCGGCAGAAAATAACATTTTTTTCATCTTATTATCCTGCATTGTTAAAAACGGCAGAATCCTATGTGATAATAATTAAACGATAGCTAAATGAACGAAAATTAAAAGTATAAAAGTGGTTACTCAGACTTGGTAGGTACTCAGAATCATGGGAAATGAATAAACCGCTTCATCTGTCCATTACTCTTTTAGGTGTGTTGTATTGTCGCCATATTCCCCGCATTAACCATGACAGTAGCCCGACGGAGAACTCCTTCTGCAAGAGTATACGGGAATAATCAAAAACGATGCACATCAAGTGGTTCGGGTTGCTGTTTTACTAGTTTTCGCCACAAAAGCCACTATTTTCCCAGACAATATATCTCTGTCTGGGTTACATAACGTTTGTCCGTTTATTTCCTTACTGATTGAACAGACCTGATTTCGTATAGTGTAATGTATGTAGCATACAGCAACAGAATATCTTATCTCTGGCTACGGAGTATCGTACAGAACGGGCAAAATGCGGCGGTTTCTCCACAAGCATGTGGAGAAACATTCTGCCTCTAGGATTCGTGCACTAGACTGGCCCCCTGAATCTCCAGACAACCAATATCACTTATTTAAGTGATAGTCTTAATACTAGTTTTTAGACTAGTCATTGGAGAACAGATGATTGATGTCTTAGGGCCGGAGAAACGCAGACGGCGTACCACACAGGAAAAGATCGCAATTGTTCAGCAGAGCTTTGAACCGGGGATGACGGTCTCCCTCGTTGCCCGGCAACATGGTGTAGCAGCCAGCCAGTTATTTCTCTGGCGTAAGCAATACCAGGAAGGAAGTCTTACTGCTGTCGCCGCCGGAGAACAGGTTGTTCCTGCCTCTGAACTTGCTGCCGCCATGAAGCAGATTAAAGAACTCCAGCGCCTGCTCGGCAAGAAAACGATGGAAAATGAACTCCTCAAAGAAGCCGTTGAATATGGACGGGCAAAAAAGTGGATAGCGCACGCGCCCTTATTGCCCGGGGATGGGGAGTAAGCTTAGTCAGCCGTTGTCTCCGGGTGTCGCGTGCGCAGTTGCACGTCATTCTCAGACGAACCGATGACTGGATGGATGGCCGCCGCAGTCGTCACACTGATGATACGGATGTGCTTCTCCGTATACACCATGTTATCGGAGTGATCCTACCCACGTAATATGGACACAGGCCTAAGCGAGGTTCTGGTTTTCAAATTGTTCCGGACTGAGGCCGCCAC
>NZ_JAVUPQ010000325.1:0-1240 GCF_032029835.1 Escherichia sp. AM3
GTTCAAGAGTTGATAGTATATCAATTATCTCTTTGATCTCTTCTTCAATCTTAAAATTAAATTGGCTGTTTTTGATTTGTGCTGCTTGTCTCAACTGCTTTTTGATAGCGTACATTTCCCGATAACCCTCAATCGTTCTTGGGTTGTCGAACAACTTATGACAGTCTCTGCACAAGGCAATTAAATTATCTTCGCTATCAACATCATCGCAAAGAAGTTGCTCATCTTTAAGTAATTCCTTTTCCTCTTCACGAGGGGAAAATGGATATATGTGTGCTACTTCATAGAGCTTTATTTTTCGTTTGCCATTCTGAACCATTAAAGGTTTAAAGCATTTTGGGCAAAGACCACTTACCTCATCATATAAAACTATATGCGTATTATGATTGATGTTCTTGCGTTCTTCACCCACTAATGACTCCTTGCTAAGGGGAAATGACTCTCTGTGGATATTTTATTATTATAACATCAATAGGATTTAGCTTTAATTATTGTAAATGTGATCAATATCACGTTTGTGGCGGGGTTTGCAACCTGTGGCTAACTTTCTTTAAAGAATCTGTATTCTTTTGTCTTCGTTTTCTGATGGTGAAGCTGGGAAGCGGCTATGTGATCAAAGAATAGACTTGTTTTCCTTTTCAACCGAAGGGAAGAAAAGCAAGGGAACTTAGTGAAGCGTAGCTTCGATAAGTTAGCCCTTGCTTATTATTGAATTGATATTGACAATTAATATTAATTTGATATCTATATATAAAATAAATTTCAAAAAGGCACGCATATGAAAAAGAAAACTGTCATAATCATTTCAATAATTTCTTATTTTTTATTCATTATATCGTCATTGTTTTTTTTGAATATCACTCCCAATTTTAGTTTTAGTAATCTAGATTATGTTAATGATAGATATGTTATTTTAGCCGTGGTAACAGAAATTTGTATAATACTATTACCACTTATTATGATTATTGCAAAGGTTCTTTTTGATGAGTGTTCTGAGAAGACGAGCGATAAGACTTAAAATTGTCTATGCTTTCTGATGCAGCAATACTCGCTTTAATGATTAGTAAAATAGTGTAAGCGAGTAAGAGAATATACCCAAAGATGTTGGTCATCAGAGTTTGAAATAAATCTATTTTTACGGGAGGTAGAGTTTTTAATATTAACAATGAGGCTGTTAATGCACTTATTGAATAAAGAATAGCATCATTGCATGATTTTATAATGTTCCGCAGTTGACTAT
>NZ_JAVUPQ010000326.1:0-1233 GCF_032029835.1 Escherichia sp. AM3
TTGCGTTGGTGTACCACAGTGAAGTATTCAACCGGACCGACTGATACACATCTCCGCTCCACCCCAGCTGTACACCCTTCAAGGTATCAGCATGAGGGAATGCTTTATTGATCGACTGATCCTCCGGGTTAACCTTCGCGTATACCAAACGCGTGCTCCAGCGCTGGTTATCCTCCGTAATAAGCTCAACCTTACCGGCAACGAGTTGACCATCCCCGCCCATCGCATCACCCAGCGGATAGCCCTGCTGATAGTAACCATCTTTATAGATGTGATGGTTGTAGCTGTAATTGGTTCGGCTCATATTACTGCGCGTATCATGCGCTTCAATGTACCAGTTTACCGCATCCTTACCCCAGCCGTGGTGGCCTTCCACACCGCCCAGATACATATTGGCCGAAGGCAGATAACCTGACTCATCCTCACCGATCATTTGTCCGTAGAAGCTCACCGGCCAGCCCAAAGTTGGCTCTAGTTTGAATTTAAAGTCAAAGCCAGCCAGCTGGTTACCCGGTTCATTATCTGTCCCGGTATTATCATGGCCAGTGAAGCCATCCCAGAAGCTGCTAAATGACTCAGGCCGCCCTTCCCCACCCCACTGCATAATACGCGATGCGCCTAATTCTAAAGACTGGAATGGTGAGAAGGTGAAACGACCGCCGATAATTTTAGCATGGGGTACCGCAGTATATTGATTCATCTGGCTAGCGGAGATCTGGTACTGCCATGGGCCTATCCAGCGTAACCACCAGGTCTCTGGTGCGGCCTGTTCGGCTCTCTGCATTAAAAAGCCGGTCATCGGCCGCATGGCATCCCCACGGATCAGGCTGCCCTCATAGCCCGGCCCCCACCACTGCGGTATCTGGCCAAAGGAGAGCCACTGGTTCCAGAATTTCACCGCGCCATAGGCGCCGTTGGCGTTGAAGCGCGATCCGTTGCTGATCCGCTCCCCCCCTTCGACGTTACCCTGCAGGTGCACATCCCACCACTCGCCGCTATTGTTAAACGCCAGGCCTAACGAGTTATCTGCCGGCTGCGTCTGGGCAAACCCCTGCGGGGTGCCCGGCTGGTCGGTCGAGGTATAGCCGGCGACCCGGAAATCGGCTTTTAAGGCAGACAGTCGCCGGTTGATACGGCCCAGAACTACTTGCTCAGAAGAATAGGACGGTTTGGCCTTTTTTATCGCCCGGGCGATCTCTTCCTGACTCAGCGGCCAGGTCGACAGGCTCAGAT
>NZ_JAVUPQ010000327.1:0-1232 GCF_032029835.1 Escherichia sp. AM3
GATAGCCGTAACTGGGCGGCAGAAAAGCTGTCAGGGTAACGCTGGTGGCGGTTAATTCACTAATTTGCCAGTCTCGCCAGGCAAGCAGCCCGTGAATAGCGGCTTTTGAACTATGTTCATTAATGGGTAACTGATATTCCTGCCCCTGATAGCGGTAACAGCCGTTGGCGATCCGGTTCGGCCACGGAATAAGCACTTTACCCAGATGCGCCAGCGGCATCTCTTCGGGTTTGTGCGGGATGACTAAATGACAACCCTGAAAGGTTAATTCAGCCAGACCAGCACCGACGGTCACAATGGTCGCGTGATAATCCCCCGCGGCAAGTGAAACGGTCTGTCCACTGCAATGCATATTGGTGATTTGCATACAAGGCACCTTAATTAACGACATACAGCCTCCCGTGAGGCTGATGTCAAACCCAAAAACTGCACCGGACGGTCCCCTCGCCCCTTTGGGGAGAGGGTTAGGGAGAGGGGAAAACCCGCACCCTATTTTCAGATCAGTTATTTCGCATTAATATCCAGCAGACCCGCTGCAACCGCTGGAGCCATGCCGGGCGCTAACGGGATACGCGGGATCACCAGGCAATGCAGCAGGTGATAAATATCCTGTTTGCCGTCCCAGACTTTGGTGGTGACCTTATTGTCCGCATCCAGCTCCTGCCACCAGGAACCATTTTCATAGTCCATCAGGTACTTAATGCAGTACTCCCACCATGTTTGATACCAGGTTTCATACTGGCGATCGCCAGTGACGGTGTAGAGCGCGTAGGCCGTACCCATTGCTTCGACGATAGGCCAACGTACACGTTCGCGGACCACCGGTTTTCCTTCCCAGTCAACGGTATAAACAATCCCGTCCGCGCCATCGGGTGCCCAGGCATCGCGCACGGTGGCGTTAAATAGACCTTTGGCATCTTCTAGCAGCCATGCTGGTGGTTGTTCGCAACGGGCTTCCAGGGCAGCATGGATGTGCAGCATTAAACGGCCCCATTCGATCCAGTGGCCTGGTGTACCTCCGAACGCGCGGAAGCGATGCGCCGGGTTATCTTTGTTGTAATCCGGCAGCGGATTCCACTGGGTATCGAAGTGTTCGTTAACGCGATAATGATTATTTCTGGCGACGTCGTGGATAATCACGGAAGCCACGCGAATCGCGCGATCCAGCCATTTTTTGTCGTGAGTGACGTCATAAACAATCAAGAAAGCTTCCACCGCGTGCATATTGGCAT
>NZ_JAVUPQ010000328.1:0-1231 GCF_032029835.1 Escherichia sp. AM3
GCTCAAGCAGTCCACCAGCAACCATGCTTTCCAGTGTGCGCCGGGTTGATTCGAGCTGGTGACGCTTATCGAACGACACCATGCCATGAAGCAGGTAGGCCACACCCGACACATCGAACGGCGGCGCACCAATCTCACCAGTCACCCATTCGAGGTTATCCGGTTCAAAGTAGCTAAGTATCTCTTTTTTGCGACTGGTCATTCTCATGGCTGGCTGATTCCTTATTGTGGGATAGCACTATCATACAATAAGTGGGTTAAAGGGAGAGCGTTACCGCCTGATATGCTGTATGAATAACAACCAAATTTCAGGTGCGGAAAAAGATATGGGGGTACTTTTGGGGGTATCTATAAAAAATGAACAATAAAAAAGGCAACAAAAACAAAGCTTATCGCCTATGTGTATTGTTCCTATTATCACCATTAAAATCAAAGAGTTACCCCATATTTAAATACACCACGTTTCCTCCTGTGCCGTATTTGTGCCATTGTAACCTTGGCAATTCATCAAAATACTGTTCTGACATCAGGCAGTGCAGGTGCAGACATTTAAGCCAATTGCTGCCGCCATTCTTTGACGTAGTCAATCAGGGCGCGGAGCTTTGGTGCAATATTGCGACGCTGTGGGAAATACAGATAGAAGCCCGGAAATTGTGGAAGAAAGTCATCAAGCAGCGATACAAGCTTACCGCTTTCAATATATGGCCTGAAAGTTTCCTGAGTGGCAATTGTTATTCCTCCGCCGGCAAGAGCCAGCCTCAACATCAGACGCAGATCATTAGTCGTAATCTGCGGTTCAATCGCAAGGTCGAAAGTTCTCCCGTTTTCTTCAAATGGCCAGCGATAAGGCGCAACCTCCGGGGACTGACGCCAGCCGATACACTTATGGGTATTTCCCCCGGAGGCGAGAAAGCGCTCTCCACGCCCGGCCGCAAGGATCAGGACGACGGGGGCAGGCATGAATCCTCCTCCTGATGGAGACGTACAGAGGCGACTTCTGCCAGCACGGAGAGTGCCAGAGTATGCGCATCCCGGGCTTTGGGGAATATCCCGACGGGGGCCCGGATTTGCGCTGTCTCCTCCCTGGACCATCCCAGCTCGTGGAGCTTTTGCAGACGTAACGTGTGGGTTCGATAGCTGCCCAATGCGCCGAGATAAAAGGGTTTTGCTTCTCGCGCGGCCTGCAACACTGGCAGCTCCCGGTTGAGATCATGGCACAGCAAAATGACCG
>NZ_JAVUPQ010000329.1:0-1231 GCF_032029835.1 Escherichia sp. AM3
TTACGCCCCATCACAGCCATACCGACAACCCCGATCTGTTGCTTGGACATTACTTACTCCTGTCTGGTGTGGTCACTGCGACAAACTCGCAGCTTAAATGTGATGATTATGTTAGCTCAAAGAACGGAATCCGCATAACATAAAAGTTGAAAGAGTTAAAGGTTAAAATAAAACCAACTACAACTACAACTACAACAAAACATAATATTTTATAGATAATTTAATACATTACAAAATATGGGAAATCTTCTTCAAACTTTCAGATATGATCTGCTGGGCATACTCCACCGACTTTAATAAATCAGAATTATCATAGTCATTCATTTTACTAACACTATCTTTTATATTAAAAATGCTTATAGGTTGAGTAAAGGGTCCAACACTCCATGTCTGAACGAATGATGTTATTTTTTCTATTCGTTTATCAATACAAAAATGTGGTACACCAAACGACATTGCTGTAATAATTCCATGCAAACTAGTACCGTAGAATGAATGAGAGTGAGAAAGAAAATACATTATTTCCCAAATATTTAATTCGTATTCAAGCTTAAGCTCAGTTTTAGCCAGTTTTTGTACTTCTCGAAGAAAGATTACATCATCATGACCACTCGCGTAACCAATAGGAAGTAACACTACATCTATACTTGATTGTGATTTTACTATATCTAATTGATATGCAAGATCTTGAGCAGAAAAATTAACCTTATAAGGGCAGGCCTGCACAGTAATAAACTTATTTGCTGCACAATAATCAATTATTTCTTTGCGGACAAAATCTTGCATGAACTGATCATCAATAATTTTTGATGCGATAAGAACAGAATCTGGAACTAATTCTGCACTGGCCCACTTTGTTACCTCTTCATATGTACGTCGATCTCTTGCAGATATATATTCCGCTTGTGCGATATATTTAGTTTGTGAAGAAACAGGAACTCCACCAACAGTATTGTATATTACCTTGACATTATTCTTGAAACTTGCTTTTTGAGGTATGTATGGATAATCCCAAACCGCAGGGTAGAATATTTTAGCAATAGTTGACAATAGTTTTGGTTGAAACCTTCTTATCTTTTTTAAAATTCGAGTATAAAATTGGCTTTGTTGTACATGTGTATACAACGTTCCAACATCTGCTCCTAATACCTCACCACCTACAACTATAATTGATGAATTATGTTGTGTATACAGCATATCTTTCATAGCTATTGAAGAATAACACTTATAT
>NZ_JAVUPQ010000330.1:0-1226 GCF_032029835.1 Escherichia sp. AM3
GGTGTAACCTGAGCCGTTGCTGGTACGCCAGACAACATTTCGGCGTAATTCGCCACTGGCAAAGTCAAGCTCACGCTGCCAGGCTTCGTGGGATAACGAGAAAACCTCACCATTTATGGCAATCTCCATCCCCACGACATCAGGCAGGTTCACCAGTTCGTTGATTTCACCTTTTCCCGCCCGATGATACAGCCCCGCCAGATACATCCCTCGCGTCTGGCGCGTGTAATCTTCTTCATGGCTGGCGCGAAGCCCAAGATAGCCGTTCCCCTGCGCCATCAGCGATGCATACTTGTTCAGGGTATGCTGGCTGAAATGGGGTTCTGATAACGTTACTGGCCTGGTCATAATTCCACACGCGTCCCTGTTTCTGCGGATTGATACAACGCCGCCACCAGTTGCTGGATGATGTACCCCTGCTCGGCGTCGGCTATCATCACGGGCTTGCCCTGTACGTGATTGATAAAGGCTTCCATGCTGCGCAAATGGCGGTTGTCGTCTGCCATTTCCCGTTGCATCAGCGTCATTAATTCACCGTTGTTATCGGTGTAGATATGTGCTGGAAACAGCGTCGCACCAGCTTTATCACCACAAAAGCTGACGTTCATAATCGACTGTTCGCGGATGTTGAGTGCAAATGACGTTTCCAGCCACAGAATGCCGCCGTTATGAAATTCAATGGTGCCAAACAGCGAATCTTCGACGCTGTAAGTTGCCGGATCCCACTCACCAAATTGACCACAGCTCTTTTGCGTGCCGATCTTTTGAAAGCTATGCGCATTCACGCTTTTCACCGCCGGAAAGCCCAGCACATACATCGCAGCATCCAGCATATGAATGCCGATGTCGATCAGCGGGCCACCACCCTGCAGTTCTTTATTGGTAAAGACACCCCAGCCGGGAACGCCGCAGCGACGCAGGGCGCGGGCGGTGGTAACGTAAATCTCTCCCAAAACGCCGTTGGTCACCTGTTCACGCAGCTGTTGCGTATCGAGCGCAAAACGATGGTGAAAGTCGTAGGCCAGCACCTTGCCCAGTTTGCGCGCGGTATCGCACATTTCCCGCGCCTGTTCTGGCGTCATGGCGGGCGGTTTTTCGCACATCACATGGCAGCCCGCTTCCAGTGCCATCAGGGTATGTTCGTAATGAAAACGGTTAGGTGAGCAGACGCTAACCACATCAGGTTTCACCGCCAGCAGCATGGCCTGCGGATCGTCCCACACGGA
>NZ_JAVUPQ010000331.1:0-1209 GCF_032029835.1 Escherichia sp. AM3
AAGCGGCAGAGGCCGGGTTGGTGGTGTTTGACGCCGCACCCGGTCTGGATTCCGAAGCTGGTTACCGCCACCATGAGGCACAGCGGAAAAAAAGTAATATCGGAACCCAAATGGGCAACTTCTCATTCTTCAGCGAAGAAATGGCCGACCATCTGGTGGAGTTTGCCGGACACTGGCGGCCTGACCTCATCATCTACCCTCCGCTCGGAGTCATCGGGCCGCTGATTGCCGCCAAATATGATATACCGGTCGTGATGCAAACCGTAGGCTTCGGCCATACCCCCTGGCATATCAAGGGTGTAACGCGTTCGCTCACGGACGCCTATCGTCGCCACAATGTGGGGGCCACACCACGTGATATGGCCTGGATCGACGTAACACCGCCGAGTATGAGCATTCTGGAAAACGACGGTGAACCCATTATTCCGATGCAGTACGTCCCGTATAACGGTGGCGCGGTGTGGGAACCATGGTGGGAGAGAAGGCCCGAGCGTAAACGTCTGCTGGTGAGTCTCGGCACTGTCAAACCGATGGTTGACGGCCTTGATCTAATCGCCTGGGTTATGGATTCTGCCAGTGAGGTCGATGCCGAGATCATCCTGCATATTTCAGCCAATGCGCGGTCCGATTTGCGCTCGCTGCCGTCAAATGTTCGCCTGGTTGACTGGATACCCATGGGTGTCTTCCTCAACGGCGCAGATGGTTTCATTCATCATGGCGGAGCAGGCAATACCCTGACAGCGCTACACGCTGGTATTCCACAAATCGTCTTCGGCCAGGGAGCCGATCGCCCGGTAAATGCCCGCGTTGTTGCCGAACGCGGCTGCGGGATTATCCCTGGCGACGTCGGCCTGTCGAGTAACATGATCAATGCTTTCCTCAACAATCGCTCACTTCGCAAAGCCTCTGAAGAGGTAGCAGCGGAAATGGCGGCGCAACCCTGCCCAGGTGAAGTGGCGAAAAGCCTGATCACAATGGTACAGAAAGGGTAACCACTACACCTTCATGATAATCATATGCCAGCACCCATCCAGGAGTCATGCATCCATAACAATGCGGGACCGGAGCGTGCTGGCTTTTTTGCGGAACGATCCGGCCAGTGGATCGTATTTTACAGACGGAGGAGGCTTAATGCCTGCGAATCACACTCCCACACCGGCTCAGTCATGGATAGTTCGCCTAGCGCGCGTGTGCTGGGAACGTAAGAAA
>NZ_JAVUPQ010000332.1:0-1206 GCF_032029835.1 Escherichia sp. AM3
TGCGGTCCGTCTTCTCCGTCAGTCTGCCGTATTCATCATAGTGGTAAACATAGTGCGCATCCTCTGCGATGCGGTTATCCGGCCACACTGTGAGTGTACTGTCCGGGTGCAGCTCCGGGTCCGGCAGCCGGTTGCCCGCCGGGTCCGTGGCATACGGGATGCGGATGTCCAGGTCTGGTGCGAGGGTGCGCACACTCTCCAGCCTGCCCGTGGCGCTGTAGCCGTATTCCCGCGTCTGTCGCGGGCCGCTGATGCGCACCAGGTCGCCGTTGTCACTCCACCCGTAGTCACGGTCATATACCAGGCTGTTCAGGTGCTGGCTCTGTAACTGGCCTGCGGGGGTGTATGTGCTGGTCAGTTCGTATGCGGCATTACTGCCTGCCATGCTGCCGAAGCTGCGCACCGTCTCACGGTGCAGCCTGTCCCGCGTATACTCGACCAGCGGCGTCCCGCCCAGCTTCATTCCCGCCAGGTAACCGCTGCCATACGTCAGCCACTCCACCGGCGGCAGGCTGTCCGGCGTGACGCGGTTTGCCAGCCCCTGCTCGTTGTATGCGTGTTTCGTCTCATGCTGCCACAGCAGTTCCCCCGTCTCCGGGTTCTCCACCGTCTGGCATTCGCCGGTCAGGCGGCCTTTATCGTCATAGCCATAGTGGACGGCAACACGGTGGCCTTCGCTCAGGTGGCTGATGTCTGTCAGCCAGCCGTGGCCATCATACTGCCACTGCTCTGCCGGTTCGCCGTTCACCGTGCGGTGAGTGATACGGTCCGATTCATCGTAGTACCAGAGGATGACAAGTCCCTCATCCTCACTCTGTGTGAGTTTTCCGGTCAGGTCATAATGATAACGTTGCGTCCGCCCGTCAAAGCCGCCCTGCTGTACCAGCCGGTCCAGCGCATCGTAACTGAAGACGCTGTGGCTGCCGTTCTCGTTGGTCAGGCTGATGACACGTCCGGCAGCATCGTACTCCATACTGCGCGTCAGCCCGCCCTGCGTGGTGCTGACCGCCTTTCCCCACGCATCGTACTGTGTCTCGCTCCGGTTGCCGTCCGGGGTGATAACGGCAGTCAGGTCGCCTGCGGCGTTGTATTCATACCGCGTTTCACGGCCCTGTGCGTCTTTCACCGAGGTTAACCGGCCACGGTTGTCATAGCGGCGGTAAAGGCTGATGCCTTCCTCGCGGTGGACCGCCGTCATCTGGCCGA
>NZ_JAVUPQ010000333.1:0-1201 GCF_032029835.1 Escherichia sp. AM3
CTGCTGGCTGACCCTGATGAGTTCGTGTCCGTACAACTGGCGTAATCATGGCCCTTCGGGGCCATTGTTTCTCTGTGGAGGAGTCCATGACGAAAGATGAACTGATTGCCCGTCTCCGCTCGCTGGGTGAACAACTGAACCGTGATGTCAGCCTGACGGGGACGAAAGAAGAACTGGCGCTCCGTGTGGCAGAGCTGGAAGAGGAGCTTGATGACACGGATGAAACTGCCGGTCAGGACACCCCTCTCAGCCGGGAAAATGTGCTGACCGGACATGAAAATGAGGTGGGATCAGCGCAGCCGGATACCGTGATTCTGGATACGTCTGAACTGGTCACGGTCGTGGCACTGGTGAAGCTGCATACTGATGCACTTCACGCCACGCGGGATGAACCTGTGGCATTTGTGCTGCCGGGAACGGCGTTTCGTGTCTCTGCCGGTGTGGCAGCCGAAATGACAGAGCGCGGCCTGGCCAGAATGCAATAACGGGAGGCGCTGTGGCTGATTTCGATAACCTGTGCGATGCTGCCATTGCCCGCGCCGATGAAACGATACGCGGGTACATGGGAACGTCAGCCACCATGACATCCGGTGAGCAGTCAGGTGCGGTGATACGTGGTGTTTTTGATGACCCTGAAAATATCAGCTATGCCGGACAGGGCGTGCGCGTTGAAGGCTCCAGCCCGTCCCTGTTTGTCCGGACTGATGAGGTGCGGCAGCTGCGGCGTGGAGACACGCTGACCATCGGTGAGGAAAATTTCTGGGTAGATCGGGTTTCGCCGGATGATGGCGGAAGTTGTCATCTCTGGCTTGGACGGGGCGTACCGCCTGCCGTTAACCGTCGCCGCTGACAGGGGGATGTATGGCCATAAAAGGTCTTGAGCAGGCCGTTGAAAACCTCAGCCGTATCAGCAAAACGGCGGTGCCTGGTGCCGCCGCAATGGCCATTAACCGCGTTGCTTCATCCGCGATATCGCAGTCGGCGTCACAAGTTGCCCGTGAGACAAAGGTACGCCGGAAACTGGTAAAGGAAAGGGCCAGGCTGAAAAGGGCCACGGTCAAAAATCCGCAGGCCAGAATCAAAGTTAACCGGGGGGATTTGCCCGTAATCAAGCTGGGTAATGCGCGGGTTGTCCTTTCGCGCCGCAGGCGTCGTAAAAAGGGGCAGCGTTCATCCCTGAAAGGTGGCGGCAGCGTGCTTG
>NZ_JAVUPQ010000334.1:0-1200 GCF_032029835.1 Escherichia sp. AM3
ACTTTCTGCACCAGAAATAACGGCACAAATAGTCAATAGTAGGATGCCTGACAATTTATGCTCTACTTTCCAGGCTTATCTGTAATCGGGAATAATAGAAATATGTTCCATCAATTTTTTAAGTTCCATTTGTTCACCTTATTTATGTAAGGAGTATTTGATCATGTATAAGCTATGAAAAACAGCTTTAGACAATAAGTAGTATCTCAATTGTTGAACTTAAAATTCGAATTATTTAGTACAAAAAAGTAGCGTTACGTGATCTTTCCCTGCAAATGGAACGCAAAATAAACACCTATTCCATGAGTTATATAATTTTTCACAATGATTAATTTGTTTTCTCAGGAAGAGATTTTATTTCTCTTCACTACGAATTAGTTCATGCTGTATCTTTATTAAACATTCGTAAGACTCATTTTTGTTCGGGAGATGTGCTGTCATTCGAGCATAAGTTGGTTTCTCATCTTTAAAATATTTTACCATGATTGAATTATCAAGGACTGCCAACAACTGAACTGGATCACTGCTCTTTTTTTGATAGATACCCGCTCTTATATAACTTCTAAACCGATCGCCGAGAAACGCCGTTTTTTCTGCTGTATTTATCAACTCCCGCAACGTTCCTTTGATGGCATGATTTTCATTAAGGCGTAGTGACCCGACGCGAATTAAGAGTCTCGCCCCGCTTGGTGTGAATTTATTATTTTTACATGTACCCAGTTCTGTTTGCCAATAATACTCACCGATGTCCTCATTCTGATACCATCTCCACATGGCTTTATTATTTAAGACAGGAAACGCGGAAAAAATAGTACCCTTAGCGAAAATAGTAAAACAATCATGATCTTTAGCTTGTATTTCGCAATCAGCTATAACACCAAAACTAACAAATATCATCAGCAAAAAGAACAAAACTCTTTTCATTTTCTTATTCCTCTCGATGTTCTCTGTTTCATCTTAGCTAAAATTTCACCCAAATCATCTATCCCTGCTGTTGCTGGCCCATCGGGTTTATTAATGTCTGGGAATAAATAGGGTTCTGCACAAGTATATCCTGGTGGTAATTGAGTTGTTGGCCAATTTGTCTGTGGCAGGTAATCACTTGCTGTCTTTGTATCCATCCCTGGATACTGGGAATCATCCTGTGGCGTACAAGTCAGATTTGGTTTTACCCACTTCCTGCAATACAGTGTGTAGTCG
>NZ_JAVUPQ010000335.1:0-1198 GCF_032029835.1 Escherichia sp. AM3
CGGTTGAACATACAGTTAACAATGGAACCGACCTGCGCTGACGCTTCATTGGCATGGTGAACCGGATAGCCAAACGGCGACCAGAGTTTATTTTTCGCGTAGCCCCAGTACTCTTCACCCAAATTCCAGCGTTCTGCGATGGCATATGAACCATCAGCCAGGTGACTCAGCTCACCCACACGATGCGCCAGACGGTAGTAAAAATCTTTAATGAAGTTAACGTCACCCGCTTCCAGTTGATCCCAGCGAATTTCTGCATACTCTTCAGCTGGCAGAACACGCTTGAACACACCTTTGCTGTAACAATAAGTAAAGTCGCGATGCAACTGCCCGTAGTTACACCATAGGCCGTAGTCATCGAACAAATTCAGACCCACCAGGTTACCAATCACACGACCATCGTCTTTATCTTCAAAATCTTTCGGCCCGTTCGGGAAGATGGTGGTATGGACAAAGTTTGCTACACAAGTGTTACCACCTGTGCTGGGCACGCCAAACTCTTTCACCCGAGGAATATTCATTTGGGTCATACAACGGATCGGGCAAGAGTGGCAGCCGCTCATTTTTACTGTGTATTTCTCTGCCGCCGGTCCTAAGTCAAAAACGGATTTATAGGTACGAAAGCCGACCGTATTCTGATTGCCTGGCGGAATTTCACCCGTTTCAATCGGACCACCTTCAGCCGCGCCCCAAAACAGCCCTTTACGTGCTGTCCAGCGTGACTTGGGATCTGAATACTCTGCCCACGATTGTGGCGTACTTGGCACGACATGGTTGTTATTCGCACCAATAAGTTCAGTCATCATGTAATCATTGAGACGCTTCATCTCCTGACGATCGGCAATGTTGACCCCTTTCGTCCCTTCAACCGCAATCGCTTTCAGGTTTTTCGAACCCATTATTGCGCCAGTTCCCGCACCGCCGCTGTGGTTACGGCTATTCAACATGCCAGAGAGAGGAACAAGGTTTTCCCCAGCCTGACCAATAGCCGCCACACAGGTTTCCGGACTGGTCAATCGACAAATTTCTTCCGTCGTTGCGCGCGTCCCTTTTCCCCATAAGAAATCGGCTTTTTCCAGGCTAACTTTGTCATCTTTAATCTTCAGCCATACCGGTGATTTCGCCTTCCCTTCGATAATAATGACGTCGTATCCAGCGAATTTCATTTGCGCTGCAAAAAAGCCACCCATATGGGCAT
>NZ_JAVUPQ010000336.1:0-1198 GCF_032029835.1 Escherichia sp. AM3
GGACTTTTACATGATAAAGCAAATGCGCCAGCAGGGCGCGTACATTGTCGATATTGCGGCTCAGATTGGTTGCTCTTAACGGACGGTCAGACGCTACCTCAAATACCCTGAACCGCCAGCCAGAAAGACCCGCCACAAAATGGTTAAGCTGAAACCGTTTATGGATTACATCGACATGCGCCTGGCAGAGAATGTCTGGAATAGCGAGGTTATCTTCGCGGAGATTAAGGCAATGGGTTATACGGGCGGACGTTCCATGCTGCGTTACTACATCCAGCCCAAACGTAAAATGCGTCCGTCAAAAAGAACAAGGAGAGAGTTACCGGTTAAAAGAGAAACGTAAAGCTGGAGTGCTGACCAAAAACACAACGCCAATCAGTGATGATGAAATGGTGCAAAGCGGACAGCATCAGTAACGAAAGTATTTAGCGGGCATGAAAATGGCAAATAACGGTCAAACATCGTGGCGTTGACATAGTCGCAGTTTTGGTGAACGAATCACAGACAAAGATTCCATGCACCAGGCTGTTGTTCAGTATGCAGAGCGGGCCGCAGAGAAACTACGTGGGGAGCGTCAGTATTGCCGGCAGG
Organism: Escherichia sp. AM3; assembly: GCF_032029835.1. NCBI lineage: Bacteria > Pseudomonadati > Pseudomonadota > Gammaproteobacteria > Enterobacterales > Enterobacteriaceae > Escherichia > Escherichia sp. AM3. Next base: position 592 of record NZ_JAVUPQ010000336.1, read on the forward strand.
TGACGACATTTGTACGGACATCCCCCTTTACAGTAAAAGAACCCTGTTACAGCAATGCCGCTGTGGAAAAGCTTCCATTACCCACACAGGACAGCCGGGACATTATTGCCGCAGCATGCAGAGCGTTAAACCATGTCTGGCGTGAAGGGTACCGCTATATGAAGGCAGGAGTCATGCTGGCTGATTTCACACCATCGGGTATAGCGCAGCCGGGATTATTTGATGAGATCCAGCCCCGTAAAAACAGCGAAAAGTTAATGAAAACACTCGATGAACTGAACCAGTCTGGAAAAGGGAAAGTGTGGTTTGCGGGGCGAGGAACCGCCCCTGAATGGCAAATGAAACGGGAAATGTTGAGTCAGTGTTATACAACTAAATGGCGAGATATTCCCCTGGCCAGGCTGGGTTAGTTCAGTCATCTCCGAACATATTTTCAGCGTTTCTTCTGGTCTGGTCTTCACCGTCATTTCTCGACAGACTCTGCTCTGTAAGGGGAGTACTGCAATCCACAGACGTATGGAGACCAGATTGTTTTTCCAGTAATTCAATCAATTTCTTTTCAACCGAAAAAGCAGGTAATGACTCCAACTTATTGATAGTGTTTTAT
>NZ_JAVUPQ010000337.1:0-1197 GCF_032029835.1 Escherichia sp. AM3
TAATAATAGTGGTATCATGTGCATTAGTTCAGCATTACCACTATGAATTATTGAACTTAAATGAAATCGATATTGCTTTGTTCGCTGCCAGAGAAATTATCATAGGGCTGTTTATTGCATGCTTATTAGCATCCCCGTTTTGGATTTTCCTTGCTATAGGTAGCTTTATCGATAACCAACGCGGTGCAACATTAAGTAGTACTTTGGATCCGGCTACAGGTGTCGATACCTCGGAATTAGCAAGATTATTTAACCTTTTCTCTGCTGCGGTTTATCTTACTAAAGGTGGAATGAACTTTATTCTGGAAACTCTTTGGCAAAGTTATAATTTATGGCCTTCAGGCAATTTTAATTTTCCTAAATTAGAGCCTTTATTCTCATATATTAATAACATAATGACTCATACTATCGTTTACGCAAGCCCCGTGATTGCCGTTATGCTGGGCGGTGAGGCTGTCCTGGGATTGCTGGCACGTTATGCTTCACAACTAAATGCTTTTGCCATTTCACTGACTGTCAAAAGTGCGCTGGCATTTTTAATATTAATTATTTATTTTGGCCCAATACTGGCTGAACGAGTAATGCCGTTATCCTTTTTCCCAGAACAATTGCAACTATACATTGAGAAATAGAGTGTTTCATGGCCAATAAAACTGAAAAGCCAACACAAAAGAAACTCCAGGATGCTTCTAAAAAAGGGCAAATTCTAAAAAGTAGAGACTTAACCATCTCTGTAATAATGCTTGTGGGTACTTTATATCTCGGATATGTTTTTGATGTGCATCACATTATGTCGATTCTTGAATACATCCTTGATCATAACGCTAAACCAGATATTTGGGACTATTTTAAAGCTATGGGGGTTGGTTGGTTGAAAACGAACATTCCTTTTTTGCTGGTTTGCATGTTCACAACAATACTTGTCTCCTGGTTTCAAAGTAAAAAGCAATTAGCAACTGAAGCTGTTAAATTTAAGCTTGATTCATTGAATCCAGTAAATGGCTTAAAGCGTATATTTGGCTTAAAAACCGTAAAAGAATCTGTTAAAGCAATTCTTTATATTATTTTTTTTGCATTGGCGATCAAAGTATTTTGGAGTAATCATAAATCACTGCTTTTTAAAACTCTTGATGGAGATATCATATCTTTATTATCAGATTGGGGAGAGATGCTATTCCTTCTCATACTGTATTGTCT
>NZ_JAVUPQ010000338.1:0-1196 GCF_032029835.1 Escherichia sp. AM3
ATTGTATTTACAGGTCTAAACTGCAGGCTTTGTCGTTTCGATGCTTGAGTGTATTGTTATTATTAAATACGCAGTGTGACAAGTGAGCAAAAGATGACATCGATTATAGTTACTTCGTTACTCAAAACCGGTCCTTGCCTTAGCTCTGTACGTGTAGAGGAAATGCTGAAAACCTCGGGCGTTAACCGTGATACCGCGCGCAAACAGATTTCCCGGGCTGCTTCTGCAGGGCAAATCCACTGTGTTGACAAGCTTTTCCCCAAGCGCGAACGATTTATTTATCTGAAACAAGAGTATGGTACCGGGCGCTTCTGGTCCAGTCTCAATGCGGCCCTTCTTGATACCGGGTCGGCCTACGGTCTCGCCCTGAGTTGCCTCCGGGCACGCGGGGGGATCCTGCCGGTCAGAAATTTTTCTGCAGCCTGCGGTTCGCCGGTAGCAATGAAAAACAGATTATCCTGGAAGTCAGTTCTGGACGGTCTGCTTCAGTACAAAATGGTCAGGGTCGTTACGTTACCGGGTCTGGGGGAATGTGTTGCGCTGACAGAAAAAAATGATAACGGTTATCTGCGCGCGCTCCATCCCCTGAAAGCCAGACTACTCACCGAGTCAGTTCTGATGAAATCCCTGAGTCAGTGGGTCCGTAACAATGGCATCATCAGTTACGACACGCTGCGTACGCGAGAGGAGCTCAATTCGGATCAGACTCCCTGCGTGGCAAATTTTGATTTTGACGTCACTGCTGCATCCTATCTTAATCCTCTTCTGCAGTTCTCCCGGTCAGGTGAAATCCGGCCTGGTTTCTTTGTCTGCGACATGCTCTTGGGCTGTAAGCTCAGTCTGGTGCATCTCCAGCCTTTTATTACGAAATGTCGCTCGATAAACAGCCTCCGGAACAGCCCCAGATGCCTGTTTATGTTCATCGCTGATGAATACAGTGAAGAGGCATTTCTGGAAATGAAGCGTGCCGGGATAATACCCGCCACGCCGGAAAATCTCTTCGGGAAAGACTTTGCTGATGCACTCTTTCAGCTACGGGATCTTGTCGGCTCCATAACGCTCAGCTTAAAAGATAATATAGCCGCAATAGATGACATCATGTCCAAGCTGGCGAATATAGCCGGCGCGACTAATCAGCTTCAGGGCGATTTATTTGAATATATTGTCGCTGAGACCGTGCGTATAGACAGTAAGGA
>NZ_JAVUPQ010000339.1:0-1194 GCF_032029835.1 Escherichia sp. AM3
ATTTGCAACAACAAAACCTCTTGTCACAATTGGAGAACTTGAAGCACAACAAAACCGGAATATTCTTTTACAGGCAAAAGTTCAGGGCGCACAGCTACAGAAACAACTCGAAGAATCAGATGTTAATCTGTCATCTGAAACTGTTTCAGGTTTCTCTGGTATGACTGCCTCTTTGCCATCAGTTTCAGAGCAGCCGACATCTAAAAACAGAAAGGAATTGCCCGTTATTATGGAAATAAACGGCAAAGATAAACGTCTTCATGCCGTTCTTCGCATGGCTGATGGACGTCAGACAAGCGTCACCACTGGTAGCCAGCTTCCGGGTACATCCGTCACGGTGAAGTCGATCTCATTGTCTGGCGTCACGTTAAGTGATGGCACCACCCTTACTTTCTGAGTGATGTGATATGGACAAATATAATCTGAAGGATGCTCTCCTTTTTATATCCCGGGGAGACACCCATGAAATTCTCATCGAAACAAATCAGCGAACAAGACCTGACGTACAGAGTAATCTCCAGGAACTGCTAAACTTATACCCTGACATCATCCCAAAAGTAGTCTCGCTGTCTGAGTTACAGGAAGCCGGTCAGGATGATGAAAATAAAGGTCCGAAAGAACGGATTATTCATCTGAAAGATCTTGCAGATGTCAGTGAAAGTGAGAAGAAAGTTCTCTCCTATTTTGAAACGGCCAGAAAACTTGGTGCTTCAGATATTCATTTTTTAATTTCAGAGTCTATTTTCAAAGTTCGCATGAGAATATTCGGTGAACTGCAAACTGTAGATGAAGATCAACCTGCGTTGGGTTATTCACTTTGCGCAACAGCCATTCTGTCAATGGCTGATGTGACTGAAACCAGTTTCTTCCCTCAAAGGGAACAGGATGCGCGCCTGTCCCCACAATTAATGCGAAAAATAGGAATATTTGGTGCACGATACAGTCACAGACCTACGGGAGATGGTCTGATTGCAGTTATGCGCCTGATACCCGATGACGGAGACAAAGTTCCCACGTTTAAGCAACTGGGCTTTATACCGGAGCAAATCCGGTTGCTGAACGTCATGCTGCGCCGCCCGGAAGGGAAAATAGTTCTGTCTGGTCCAACAGGTTCAGGTAAATCAACAACGTTACGCAGTGCCTGCCGTGTATATCTTGACGATAATCAGGGGCGACACCTGCTGACGATCGAAG
>NZ_JAVUPQ010000340.1:0-1191 GCF_032029835.1 Escherichia sp. AM3
CCCGTTACGGCCTGCAAAGCTATTTTGTAAAACAGCGCGATGAACTGGTTGAACTGACGGCGATGGATTCCTGGGTACTTAACCTTACCCGCAGCGTGAAATACAGTGACGCCGACCGCGCGGAAATCCAGCGCCAGTTGACCGAGCAGTATATCAGCGACTACACCGCCACCTGGCGGGCCGGGATGGACAATCTGAATATCCGCAATTTTGAGTCCATCGGACAACTGACCGGGGCGCTGGAGCAGGTTATCAGCGGCGACCAGCCTTTGCAGCGGGCGCTGACCGTCCTGCGTGACAACACACAGCCAGGCGTCTTTTCTGAAAAACTCTCTGCCAAAGAACGGGAGGAAGCCCTGGCAGAGCCGGATTACCAGTTACTCACCCGCCTCGGGCATGAATTCGCCCCGGAAAACAGTACCCTGGCAGTACAGAAAGACAAAGAAAGCACGATGCAGGCCGTGTATCAGCAACTCACCGAGTTGCACCGCTACCTGCTGGCAATCCAGAACGCGCCTGTACCAGGGAAATCGGCGCTGAAAGCCGTGCAGTTACGGCTTGATCAGAACAGCAGCGATCCGATATTCGCCACCCGCCAGATGGCAAAAACGCTGCCTGCTCCGCTCAACCGCTGGGTTGGCAGACTGACTGACCAGGCCTGGCATGTGGTGATGGTGGAGGCTGTTCATTATATGGAAGTGGACTGGCGCGACAGCGTGGTGAAACCGTTTAACGAGCAACTGGCAAATAACTATCCGTTTAATCCGCGTTCTGCACAGGATGCCTCACTGGATGCCTTCGAACGCTTCTTTAAACCGGATGGCATACTGGATACCTTCTACCAGCAGAACCTGAAGCTGTTTATCGATAATGACCTGAGTCTGGAGGATGGCGATAACAACGTCATTATTCGCGAAGATATTATTGCGCAACTGGAAACTGCGCAGAAAATCCGTGACATCTTCTTCAGCAAACAGAACGGTCTGGGAACATCCTTTGCCGTGGAAACGGTATCGCTTTCAGGCAATAAACGCCGCAGTGTACTGAACCTTGACGGTCAGTTAGTCGATTACAGCCAGGGCCGTAACTATACCGCCCATCTGGTCTGGCCTAACAACATGCGCGAAGGCAACGAAAGTAAGCTGACGCTCATCGGCACCAGCGGCAACGCGCCGCGCAGTATCAGCTTCA
>NZ_JAVUPQ010000341.1:0-1183 GCF_032029835.1 Escherichia sp. AM3
CGCCACACCAACTGTGCCGCCGCCACCGATTGTAATCACATTCGATATAATTAAACACCGTTGCCCGCATTATTTCCCGGCTGATAAAGTGTTCTCCATGGATACATTCCACTTTCAGCGAATGAAAGAAGCTTTCCACGCAGGCATTATCGTAGCAGCAACCTTTTGCGCTCATACTTCCACGCAGATTATGCCGCTTCAGTTGCGCCTGATAATCTGCTGAACAGTACTGGCCTCCACGGTCCGTGTGAACGATAACGTTCCGGGGCCTCTTACGCCGCCACAGCGCCATCTGCAGGGCATCGCAGGCCAGTTGCGCCGTCATGCGTGGCGACATTGACCAGCCAATAACGGCACGTGACCACAGGTCAATGACCACTGCCAGATACAGCCAGCCTTCATCTGTACGTAAGTACGTGATGTCTCCTGCCCACTTCTGGTTCGGGCCACTGGCGTAAAAATCCTGCTCCAACAGATTTTCTGACACAGGCAGGCCGTGTGCGCGGTAGCTGACCGGGCTGAACTTCCGGGAGGCCTTTGCCCTCAGTCCCTGACGGCGCAGGCTTGCCGCCACGGTTTTTACGTTAAAGGGGTAACCCTGAGCACGCAGTTCATCCGTCAGGCGTGGGGCACCGTAACGCTGTTTTGACCGGGTAAAAGCCGCGAGGACAACGCTGTCGCAGTGTTGGCGGAACTGCTGACGCGTGCTTATCCTTGTCCGCCGCTGACACCACGTATACCAGCCGCTGCGGGCCACCCGGAGCACGCGGCACATTGCTTTGATGCTGAACTCAGCCTGATGTTTTTCAATAAAGACATACTTCATTTCAGGCGCTTCGCGAAGTATGTCGCGGCCTTTTGGAGGATAGCCAGCTCTTCATCCCGTTCTGCCAGCTGGCGTTTGAGACGTGCAATCTCGGTAGACATCTCCAGTTCACGTTCAGAAGACGTCTGCTGATTTTGCTGTTTACTGCGCCAGTTGTAGAGTTGTGATTCATACAGGCTGAGTTCACGGGCTGCGGCAGTAACACCGATGCGTTCAGCAAGCTTCAGGGCTTCACTGCGAAATTCAGGCGAATGCTGTTTACGGGGTTTTTTACTGGTTGATACTGTTTTTGTCATGTGAGTCACCTCTGACTGAGAGTTTACTCACTTAGCCGCGTGTCCACTATTGCTGGGTAAG
>NZ_JAVUPQ010000342.1:0-1178 GCF_032029835.1 Escherichia sp. AM3
GTGAGGCGGTCTGCTTCGTCATAGTGCCAGTGGGTGACCAGCCCCTCATCCTCGCTGCGGATAAGTTTGCCGGTCAGGTCGTGGTGATAACGCTGTGTGCGGCCGTCAAAGCCGGTTTCCTGTATCAGCCGGTCGAGTACATCGTAACGGAAGGTGGTGTGGCTGCCGTTTTCACTGGTCAGGCGGATGACCCGTCCGGCAGCATCGTATTCCATACTGCGCGTCAGCCCGCCCTGCGTGGTACGGACGGCCTTTCCCCACGCATCGTACTGTGTCCCGTTTCTGCTGCCGTCCGGGGCAATGACGGTGGTCAGGTCACCGGCGATGTTGTATTCATACCGCGTTTCATGGCCCTGCGTGTCTTTCACGGCAATTAACTGTCCACGGCTGTCGTATGCGCGGTACTGACTCAGCCCTTCCTCGCGGTGCACCGCCGTCATCTGCCCGAAGCGGTCATGGTCATAACGGGTTACATAACCGGAACAGTCGGTGAAGCTCAGCAACTGACCGTAACGGCTCCACGTCATGGTTTTCCGGCTGCCGGTGGCATCTTCCGTTGCGCAGGGTAAGTCACTGTGTGGATTATCATAACGGTAGCGGGTGATATCGCCGTCAGGGGCAGTTTCCTGAATCAGACGGCCCAATTCATCATATTCCCGGCGTATTTCCAGCCCGTCAGGCCCGGTGGCTGACGTTAACTGGCTGTGGTGGTTATAGTAAAACGCCGATGCCCTGCCATCCGGCGTGGTGATGCGCGTGATGAGGCCCGTCACCACATCCGGGCTGTACTCTGTTGTCCTGCCTGCCGTATCTGTCTGTGCCTTAAGCCTGCCCACCGCATCAAACTGACTCTGCGTGACGCTGCCGTCCGCGTGTTCCTTTTTCACCACCCGCTTCAGCCCGGCTTCGCCCTGCGTGTGCAGCACTTCACGGCGGTTCAGGCTGTCGGTGATGGTGATGCGGTCCTTCTCATACTGATACGTGTAACTTAAGCCTGCCGGGTTTAGCTGTTCTGTCACCCGCCCGTCGCTGTCGTAACGGTAACGGATTTCCGGCCGGCCCGTGTGACGGTGCGCCACCATCCGGCCCCGGTATTTATCATCGTAAGTAAAGCTGCGCACCTGTTTGCCACTACGGTCATACACCACCGCCAGTTCGCCGCGCGGCGTCCAGCCATA
>NZ_JAVUPQ010000343.1:0-1175 GCF_032029835.1 Escherichia sp. AM3
AACGTTCGTCGAGGCATGAAGATACCCCGCGCTCAGCGTGGACTGATGTTCAGATGCCCATGCAGGCGCACCGGATACGGCCAGACAAATGGCTGCGGACAAAATGGCGGCATAAAGTTTACGCATAATTACCTCTCGCTTTTCTGCAATAAAAAAGGCACCATTTCTGGTGCCCTTATATGGGTTATAACAATTTCAACGAATACTGATGCCGGAAGCGGCTTTTTTGGTCACAATCACCGTACAGTCGGTGATATTGCCTGCCCCCTGATTGCCTTTCTGGAAAATCTTAAACTCCAGAGTGACGCTACCACCACCACTAGGCATATCAATAACTGCACTGTAACTACCGGGAATGGCCCCTTTAGTTTCTCTGGATGCGATTAATACGCCGTTTTTGCGAACTTCAAAACCATAACCCGTGTATCGCGTGCCTCCTGGGTTATTTCCGCTCCCCGGATCGTCATACGCTATACCGTTAAAAATAATGGGCGGAATAATAATCTGGCGGTCAAAGTTATGATCATCGCTGATGGTGACTGTAACCGTACCGTTTGGTGTTTCCGTGTTACCCCACGTACCGACTTTTTTCGGGAAGGCTTTTGATACAGCTTTAACGAAATCCCCTCTGACCTGGGTCGCCTCCAGCATGCCCTTAATCGTACAGTTCTGGTTAATCGTGACATTGTTGAGCGTCCCTGAATTTGCATTCACATTACCGCTGATATCCGCATTTTTAGCGGTCAGCTTTCCGTCTGGTGTCAGGGAAAATGCCGGCGGATTTCCACCGCTGGTAATGGTGGGGGCCGTCAGGCGTTTCAGGAACACTTCATTCATGAATATCTGATCGCCCTGACCAACAAACATCGGCTTTGTGTTGCCATTCGCAGGATTAATCATCGCAATCCTGTCTGCTGCCAGCAGCACCTGACTCTGCATGCCGTCAGGGGTGTTCTCAATACCGGCACCGATACCCGCAATATAAAGGCGTCCGTCCTGCATCTGCTGCAGCTTCACTGCCCACATGCTGTTCAGGTTATTATTTGTATCAACCTGAACCTTCTGTATCTGCTGGATTGCCGCACTCTGGTCTTCCAGTTTCTTATTGACGGTCTGTGTTATTTCATTGCTGACATCCGTTATGGACGTCCTGATTTCAGTCAGGTCAGGCGCAA
>NZ_JAVUPQ010000344.1:0-1165 GCF_032029835.1 Escherichia sp. AM3
GTAATAGCGGGTGGGATTGAATCAGATCTTCACATTGATTCCAGCAAGTATCCTCACCCGTTTTGCAGCCTTCTCCAGAAAAGGGCTCATTTTGACTCCTTCAAGCATCTGATCTTCATCAGAGGTTTGCTTGCAATAGCGCATGGCAAACGTAAAAATAAAATCAGCGCGTCGATGGTTAGTTTTTATGTTTCCCTCGTACAAGTAATGTGCGCACACTACATCCCTGATACGAACAAAGTTAACTTATCTGTTAAAGAGCTTTCAGTTTGTAGTGGAGGTTCATACACTCGTGTTTGGAGAGCCCTCAAAACTCTTGATAATGATCTTCATCTCATCGCTTTTGATGGAGGAACCATCTGGTTCAGACCAGATATGTTCGAAACTTTACGTGTCGGCCCAGACGAGCTAGTTACCGCCCGTAGGAGGGGGAATAGTGTTGGAGGGGGACATGGCTGATCTCCTTCAAAAATACTATTCACAGGTTAAAAATCCGAATCCGGTGTTCACACCCCGTGAAGGTGCCGGAACGCTGAAGTTCTGCGAAAAACTGATGGAAAAGGCGGTGGGCTTCACCTCCCGTTTTGATTTCGCCATTCATGTGGCACATGCCCGTTCGAAGGGACTGCGTCGGCGCATGCCACCGGTACTGCGTCGCCGGGCTATTGATGTGCTGCTGCAGGGGCTGTGTTTTCACTATGACCCGCTGGCCAACCGCGTCCAGTGCTCCATCACTACGCTGGCCATTGAGTGCGGACTGGCGACGGAGTCTGCTGCCGGAAAACTCTCCATCACCCGGGCCTCCCGAGCCTTGACGTTCCTTGCAGAGCTGGGACTGATTACCTACCAGACGGAATATGATCCGCTTATCGGGTGCTACATTCCGACCGATATCACGTTCACACCGGCGTTATTTGCCGCCCTTGATGTGTCTGAGGATGCAGTGGTTGCTGCGCGCCGCAGTCGTGTTGAATGGGAAAACAGACAGCGCAAAAAGCAGGGGCTGGATACCCTGGGTATGGATGAACTGATAGCGAAAGCCTGGCGTTTTGTGCGTGAGCGTTTCCGCAGTTACCAGACAGAGCTTAAGTCCCGTGGAATAAAGCGTGCCCGTGCGCGTCGTGATGCGAACAGGGAACGTCAGGATATCGTCACCCTGGTGAAA
>NZ_JAVUPQ010000345.1:0-1155 GCF_032029835.1 Escherichia sp. AM3
ACATCAAGCAATTTCTCATTTACAATCCGTCTCAATTACTTGTTAACACCTCTGACAATACCGATTCTGCAAGCTATTCAGTCTTTTCATTCCATGTAAATTGTCTCGATATTAATATACAAAATATGAATATAAAAAACCAATATATTACCCTTAATTATCTATATATTTTCCTATTTTTCAGCGCAAACATTCATGTAATGAATAATTATCACCACAAACCACCTCACCAGCACCTTATTATTCACATGATCGTAACTATAAAATTCATTAAATAAAAACATCCCAGCAAGTTGGCTATTACTGAACGAGTTATTTATTTACATTCACAAACAGATATATATACTGCTTCAGCTTTTTATTTTAAAAAATAAATTTGTTATTAAGGATATGTTCATATGTTTTTCAAAAAGAACCTCACAACAGCTGCTATTTGTGCAGCACTTTCTGTTGCAGCATTCAGTGCCATGGCAACAGATTCAACTGATACAGAATTAACTATCATCGGCGAGTATACCCCTGGTGCATGTACCCCAGTTGTTACGGGCGGCGGCATTGTTGACTATGGGAAACATCATAACAGTGCGCTGAATCCGACCGGTAAAAGTAATAAACTGGTTCAACTGGGCCGCAAAAACAGCACATTAAATATAACCTGCACAGCACCAACGCTAATTGCTGTAACCACCAAGGATAACCGTCAGTCGACCATTGTAGCGTTAAACGACAAATCCTATATTGAAAAAGCTTATGATACTCTCGTAGATATGAAGGGAACGAAAAACGCCTTTGGTTTAGGTTCTGCGCCTAATGGACAAAAAATTGGCGCTGCATCCATTGGTATTGACAGGTCTAATGGTGGGATTCACGCGGCGGACGATACAGGTGAAATTCCTGTCGACCTGATTCAAACTGACCACTGGTCAGCAGCGACCCCCACATGGAAAGCCTCATCTAATGGCGCATTCTGCTCGCTGACAAGTTGCTCAGCAATCGAGCGCGGTTATTCTGTTGCAAAAACAGGGGAACTGACACCTGTTGCCATTACAGCGGTCACCTTCCCGTTACTGATTGATGCTGCGGTAAATGACAATACTATTCTTGGTTCTGATGAAACGATCAAACTGGATGGTAACGTCACTATCAGCGTTCAGT
>NZ_JAVUPQ010000346.1:0-1134 GCF_032029835.1 Escherichia sp. AM3
TCATTTACACCAGTACAGAAAACACTGACTGCCGGTGTGGCTTTTACGTCATCTCACCCCGTCCGGGTCGGGAATACAAAATTCAAACGTCATACGGCAATGAAGCTGCGTCTGGTTGTCAGGGTAAAAAAAGCCTCGTACACCCCGTATGTTGTCTGGTCTGAAAGCTGCCCGTTCAGCAAGGAGCAGGGGAAACTGACAAAAACAGAATGTACGGAGGCTGGCGGGAACAGGACGCTGGTGAAAGACGGTCAGTCATACAGCATGTACCAGAGCTGCTGGGCATACCGGGACACGTATGTCACGCAGTCAGCAGACAAGGGAACCTGTCAGACCTACACCGACAATCCTGCCTGTACCCTGGTGTCACACCAGTGTGCCTTTTACTCCGAAGAAGGTGCCTGTCTGCATGAATATGCCACGTACTCCTGTGAGTCAAAAACATCCGGGAAAGTGATGGTCTGTGGGGGAGACGTATTCTGTCTCGATGGCGAATGCGATAAGGCTCAGAGCGGGCAGAGTAATGATTTTGCCGAAGCCGTTTCTCAGCTGGCGGCACTGGCCGCAGCAGGTAAGGATGTTGCGGCGCTGAACGGGGGGGATGTCCGTGCTTTCACCGGTCAGGCGAAATTTTGTAAGAAGGCTGCAGCCGGATACAGCAACTGCTGTAAGGACAGCGGCTGGGGACAGGATATCGGGCTGGCCAAATGCAGCAGTGATGAAAAGGCCCTGGCTAAAGCAAAATCAAACAAACTGACCGTCAGCGTCGGGGAGTTCTGTTCGAAGAAAGTGCTGGGTGTCTGTCTGGAGAAAAAACGCAGCTACTGTCAGTTTGATTCGAAGCTGGCGCAGATAGTCCAGCAGCAGGGGCGCAACGGTCAGTTGCGTATCAGTTTTGGTAGTGCGAAGCATCCTGACTGTCGGGGGATTACGGTTGATGAGCTGCAGAAAATTCAGTTCAACAGACTGGATTTCACTAACTTCTACGAAGACCTGATGAATAACCAGAAAATCCCGGACAGTGGCGTTCTGACGCAGAAAGTGAAAGAGCAGATTGCTGACCAGCTGAAACAGGCAGGACAGTAAGGTATGGGAAATAACCGGGGGACATGATGACAGTCATATTCACGTCGA
>NZ_JAVUPQ010000347.1:0-1131 GCF_032029835.1 Escherichia sp. AM3
GTGACAATCAGCCCCAAATCTTCCAGAGTGGAAGTCACGATATTGGTGTCTTTCACCAGACGCTCCGGTGAATCCGCAAAGACAACCAGGGTCTGATGCGATTTCCCGAAAGAAATATATCCGCTGGAAACCATATCCAGTCCGACTTTCAGATCTGCCAGCAAAGATTTGGCAGCATCATCCGTCATTTCCAGCTTATCGATCTGATCATCCAGCGCCTTAATCGCTGACTGCTTATCCATCGCAGTAAAGGACGATGTCACGACATACTCAACGGGGAGATACATCAGAGCATCCAGAATACCGGCATCCGTCTCCTGAAAATAATCCTTAATCTCTATGCAACGAAAATACCGGGCATGGTCTGACGCGGTAATTTGTCCGGCATCATTACCAAAGAACAGGTCTTTTCCTCCCAGATATGTATAAAACGGACTACTGCTAACCCTGACCTTTTGCCATCGACCAGAAAGCAGATACTGGAACAGAGATAACTGATCTGAATAAACAACCCCATGATCTTCATAAAGCCCAAGACGTCGGGAATGAAAACGGGACAGATAGGTGTTCAACCTGTCGCAAATTTCATTCATTTCATTAACAGGCTCTTTAAAGATATCTTTTTGTTTTTTACCGCGTGAAAAGAAATGCGTTACTTTATCTTCCGTAGTAAAAGGTTTAAAACAAATCGTCAGAAATAATTTATTCTCGAAAAATTCAGACTGAGGGAATGACTCGTAATAATCATTCATTACTCTGTTCACAAAAGGAATTTTACTGTTAAATACTGGTCTGACGTCCTTTTTACATCTGATACGATGAGGATACAGCGTAACAGATTTCCCTTCAAAGCTACGTATAAGCGTATTGAGCTGATCTGTCAGAATTGACAAATCTTCAGAATCAACACACTCAAAGTAAGCACCGTCTATCTGCCAGGTTGCCAGCAAATCCCGGTTTTTTGTAACGATAATGTTGTCAGTGATATGTGAAGAGTACGGAATTAACTCTTCAACAGAAGACTGGTCTTTCAGCTTCATAAAGTTATCCACTTTTGAAATATCAACTTCGTCGTACTGGCTCCCCGCATAATGGACTGCGCTGAATCGCTTGTTTGATAAAGGATGCCCT
>NZ_JAVUPQ010000348.1:0-1130 GCF_032029835.1 Escherichia sp. AM3
CTTCAAAACTATGAATCATCTGTTCGTCATTTTCATCATAAATCTCACTCTCGTTTTTTTTGATATCAAAATCATCTGTTTCAAAATCTTCCTCGTACTCAAAATGATCAGCCATTTTTAACTCCTCTGGATAAATTAAATCACAAATTTTTGTATTATAAATAACCGCATAAGCCAAATTATTTGAGATTAATAAAACATCACCAACTTCAATATCAACAAGACTTCTGTAACATGTTTTACTAAATCCAATTACAAAATGAATGGAGCAATATAACGATTTTTTGTCTAACGCTGGAGCGTTTCCGTATTGGCAGACTGTGACTTTATCTAACCAAAGATTCAATTCCCCTGTCCATATTCTTATTAGTGGTTGAGCAGGGCTCAATACTCCATCAAATACTTTACCTACGCGCAAACGATTATATTTTAGTTCAGGATGCTTTAGATTTAACGGGGAACTGGATAAACTGAGGCATTCCCCTATTAACCTTTCCGTTTCTGGCATTAAAGCCATCCCAGCGAGCTCAGATGAAATTAAGGGAAATATTTCTCCAAGCAATACCCATCCAGACCAGCTGCCACTCTCTTCTGCTATCGGTAGCCATTTAGCACTAAATTCGGGCATTAATAATGCAACATCTTCGCCATTTTCTTTCCAATTTTGAAAAGTGGTTTCAAACGTATGAGTGTTTCGATTTACTTTCCTCAGACCGAACATTAACTTTCATCCTTCTGATCGTTTTCGAATTTGCTTTCATTTTCTTGCTCCTCATAAGGCTGATGTCGTTGTCCTTGTCGTTCATCTTGCTCAGTCAATACCCAACGTTGTGCTGTAACTCATTATGAAAACTATTTAATTCCCTCATCATTGATAAGGTTGGACATCTCTTTCAACATGAGAGTCATTGAAGCTTTCGACCAATTTAGCGGAATGATAGGGCTTGGCGCTTCATGCAAAGTTCCCGACTTGTGGATATAGTTATAGCTTTCGGGAAGTGCCATTTCTGGTACGCTCCTGCCATTTGCACCAATCATATTCTCGCCTGTTATTTGGGCCAATGATCTATTCATAAATTGTACTGAGTCATTCAAATACTCTTCTTTTCTTGATTCTTTATAAACAATTG
>NZ_JAVUPQ010000349.1:0-1100 GCF_032029835.1 Escherichia sp. AM3
GAGCTGGAGTATGAGCAGGTTTTCCACGCGGAATCTCAGGGCGATGACCGCTACTGCATTAACCTGCCGGGAGCACAATGGCGCTTCATCGCTGAACGTGGTATCTGGGGCTGGCTCTGGATTGATGCTCAAACTCTGCGCTGCGCGGACGAGCCAGTACTGGCTCAGACGCTGCTGATGCAGCTAAAGCAGGTACTGTCAATGAGCGATGCAACCGTTGCTGAGCATATGCAGGATTTGTATGCCACGCTGCTGGGCGACCTGCAACTACTGAAAGCCCGTCGCGGGCTGAGCGCCAGTGACCTGATTAATCTTAATGCCGACCGCCTGCAATGCCTGCTGAGCGGTCATCCTAAATTCGTTTTTAATAAAGGTCGCCGTGGCTGGGGTAAAGAGGCGCTGGAACGATATGCGCCAGAGTATGCCAACACCTTCAGACTGCACTGGCTGGCGGTAAAACGTGAACATATGATCTGGCGCTGTGATAACGAGATGGATATTCATCAGTTGTTGACGGCCGCAATGGATCCGCAGGAGTTTGCCCGCTTCAGTCAGGTCTGGCAGGAAAACGGACTGGATCATAACTGGCTGCCGCTGCCGGTACATCCGTGGCAGTGGCAGCAAAAAATCGCTACCGACTTCATCGCTGATTTTGCCGAAGGCAGGATGGTGTCTCTCGGCGAGTTTGGCGACCAGTGGCTCGCCCAGCAGTCGCTGCGTACCCTGACCAACGCCAGTCGCCGGGGCGGGCTGGATATCAAGCTGCCGCTGACCATCTACAACACCTCATGCTACCGGGGGATCCCTGGCAGATACATCGCTGCCGGACCACTGGCTTCACGCTGGCTACAACAGGTTTTTGCGACCGACGCCACCCTAGTGCAAAGCGGCGCAGTGATACTTGGTGAACCGGCTGCAGGCTATGTCTCCCATGAAGGCTATGCCGCGCTTGCCCGGGCTCCCTATCGCTACCAGGAAATGCTTGGTGTTATCTGGCGGGAGAATCCGTGCCGCTGGCTGAAACCGGATGAAAGTCCGGTTCTGATGGCAACACTGATGGAGTGCGACGAAAACAATCAGCCGCTGGCAGGCGCATATAT
>NZ_JAVUPQ010000350.1:0-1097 GCF_032029835.1 Escherichia sp. AM3
CGGCACTACCTGCTGAGGTGCCATAGGCGACACCCGTTGTTAACTTATCCATGGATTTCATAACCCCACCTCGCAGATGCGGGTGCTGTGTAATGGAAATAAAAAGGCCACCTGACGTGGCCACCAGATTATTTCCCCACCAGCTCGTTTATCTCTTTCACTGTCTGGTTAAACCGCTCTGACTCAAGCTCAACACCTAAGGCCCGACGCCCCAGCGCCATTGCTGCTTTTATTGTGGAACCGGATCCCATAAAAAAATCAGCAACCAGATCACCAGGTCGACTACTGGCATTGATTATTTGCCTGAGCATATCCGCCGGTTTCTCACACGGATGTTTACCCGGGTAGAACTGAACGGGTTTATGCATCCAGACATCGGTATAAGGCACGGAGACTGATACGGAGAAATAGCGCCGGAGAGATTTAAACTCATCCAGCAATTCAGAATATTTGCGATTCAGTGAATCATAAGATGCCACCAGCTGGTGGTGTGGTTGTTCCAGTTGTTCTTCCTGAAACTTCTCTGCCGCTATACGGGAAAACAGTGCCTGTAACTTCCGATAGTCAGCCTCATTCGGCAACTGCCACTGACTGGCACCAAACCAGTGGGAAACCATATTTTTCTTACCTGTGGCTTCGGCAATTTGTTTTGCCGTTATACCCAGTTCGGCACGAGCATCCCTGAAATACGATATCAGCGGTGCCATTATGTGCTGTTTGAGTTCCCTTTCTTTTGCCGCATAGCCGTCACTTTTGCCGCGATATGGCCCCTGGTAATGTTCAGCAAACAGAACGCGCTCTGTGGCAGGAAAATATGCGCGCAGACTTTCTTTATTACACCCATTCCAACGTCCGGACGGCTTCGCCCAGATGATATGGTTAAGCACGTTGAAACGTTCACGCATCATGATCTCAATATCAGATGCCAGGCGATGCCCACAGAACAGGTAAAGGCTTCCGGCAGGTTTCAACACCCGCCAGAACTGGGCCAGACAGTGGTCCAGCCACTTAAGGTAATCTTCGTCCCCTTTCCACTGATTGTCCCAACCGTTGGGTTTCACCTTGAAGTAAGGCGGATCGGTAACAATCAGGTCAAT
>NZ_JAVUPQ010000351.1:0-1094 GCF_032029835.1 Escherichia sp. AM3
GATAACACCGTTATTTTCCTTTTCCGCCATGGAGAACGTTGCGACCGTTCAGATATGCCATGCTATTCGGATAAAAGCGGAATCACTATTACCGGTACAGAGAAAGCACAGCAGGAAGGTATTAAGTTCGCAACAATCTTCAGTGAATATGATATTTACTCCAGCAATGCGGTAAGAACCATACAAACTGCAAAATTCTTCTCCGGTAAAGACCCCGTCGTTATGGACAGTTTATCAGACTGCAATAATGATCTTTATAAGACGCTTGAATCAATCGCAAGAGAATCTCATAAAAGGAACATAGTAATAATGACACATAATCATTGTTTATCATTTCTGGCCAGAGATAGGCTCGGCAAGAAATTCAAACCGGCGTACCTTGATGCCCTGATCATGCATTACGATGGTACCCGGCTCATACTTGACGGAAAATACAACAAAGAGGCATAGAGGATATTTGAATTTACATAAATTCTGATATACTCAGTAAGATACAAGAGTGTACGGGCACATGTGCCTGTCTGAATTGCAGGTCATCCGGACGAGGGCCGGGAACTGTTTCAGGGACAAGCGCCGGTACGTTCGATTCATAAATCGTCGAGTCATCCATCATGGATCGATTCGGCGCGGAGCGTTAAAGATTACGCTCATATTCGTTTTATGTCTGACGACACATCAACCAGCCAGTATCAGGAATAATCACCTTCAGTAAACTATGAGGCTATTTACCTGGCCACACTGGCATTTATTTCCGGTAACGCAAGTATAGCCGGAAACAAACATCATCCTGTCTGTACCGGAGCACCGGTATATCCCATTCTGATTTAACTGCTCAGGAATTATTATGAACCGTATTATACCTGCGGGGTGTCTTGCCGCCCTTTTTCTGGCTGGCTGCAACTCCCCTTCTCAGCATACTCCTGTTCCGCGTAACTACGGTGCTGCCTCTGATGTGGCGGTTACCCGGCACACTCAGTACACATTATGGGACAAAGGTGTGTTTTCCGGCCAACTTCCGGTTTCAACGGGGTCTCATCTTCTGACAGCTAACAGCGATCGCCTTTCCTTTGACTGGGAAGGTGATGCAATTGAAT
>NZ_JAVUPQ010000352.1:0-1089 GCF_032029835.1 Escherichia sp. AM3
GTTTTATTATCCTCAAGGACAAGAACTGTATCATACGTTCCACCACTTTTCTTTTTAAATCCCTTAATCAAATCGGTTTTCCCTGATTTAACCAGTTTTTCGGCCTGTGCCTGGGTGATTTTCTTACCAGAAAACTCACTCCAGATTTTAAATTCACATCCGGTACAGAAATAACCTTTCGGCCTGATAACAATATGTTTACCACAGGAAGGGCAGGGAGAGTCCAGGCGTTGAAACTGCCCTGCTGGCGCAGCGGGTTCAATCTTCATCTCGCCCAGGTCAACATCAGAAATCATGCCTGTCAGTTCACCGTACAGCTCATTAATAAACTCTTCAACCGTCAGGTCGCCATTTTCAATGGCTGTCTGCTTTTCAGACCATAATGCTGTCATATCAGGATTAACCGCTATACCAGGCAGGGCATCAATAAGCGCATATCCGGTATCAGTAGGAATAAGTTTCCCTTTTTCCAGCGTGATATAGTTTCTTTTCTTCAGCGTTTCCAGAATGGCTGCGCGGGTAGCTGGCGTACCAATGCCACCATGTTCATCTTTTTTGTCTTTATCCTTATCCTTCAACAATTTTTTAATTGTTGGATCAGTGACAAAATCCGCGACACGAACAAGCGCAGCAAGCAAGGAGGCTTCGGTGAATAACGGCGGCGGTGTTGTTTTCTTCTCATTAACAATAACTTCTTTTGTCGTAAGTGTTTCTCCTGTGCGAATTTTACAGAGCAGTTCAAAAGCGGAATCATCATTATCTTCTGATTCACCTTCGTCTGTGGTTTCCGCGCCAAGAAACGCCTCAAATCCGCTGTCAGTTGTTTTTCTGGCACGGGCATAGAACGACTCATCACCACACTGAATGGCAACCGATACTTCCTGGTATGCTTTTTCAGGCATGAACTGAACAAGATAGTGTTGTGCGATCGCCAGGTAAACATTGCGCTCGTCGGTACTGAGTGCGTTAACATCAGGCACACTGGCGGTCGGGATTATCGCAGTATGCGCAGTCACCTTTGCACTGTTAAACGCCTTGCTTTTACGTGAAGAATCAATATCCAGCGACTGAGGAAAGACTGATTTCAGG
>NZ_JAVUPQ010000353.1:0-1086 GCF_032029835.1 Escherichia sp. AM3
TGGGATCTGGTACTACAGGAAAGTTAATGTCTTACCCTGTGGTAAACGCCGCGAGTTTCGTCGTTCGTTAGGTACGCGTTCAAAGACCGAAGCGATAAAGCGATCTTTACGCTTTGCAGATCGTCTTTGGCTGAGTACTGAAACCGCCACGACTACAATCGATTTGATTCAATCCTCTCATTCAGACTTGTCGCTTAGCGAACTAAAACTACAAGCTGAGCAGTACGTTGAGTTTAAAAGCCGTGAAGTTTGTGAAAGGGAAGTTTCTTCTATAAAACGCTGTATTGATAAGTACTTTAGCTTCACTGATCAGGTGTTTAAGCGTAGCAGGGCTGCTGAATTCATTAGCGGGCTGGATGTCGCGATTCCTACAAAGAACAAATATGTTAAGAAAATCAGTGGTTTTTTCCGATGGCTGAAACACCGTACTGACTATGATTTTCAAAATCCCTTTGAGGGATTGCTCCAAAAGGATCGCGAACCTGTTTCCCAAAAGCGAGAAGCATATACCTCTGCTCAGATCAGATGTCTGGAGAATGGGATCGGTGCTTTACCTGACTGGAAGAGATGGATTATTTTGCTTGGTCGATTTACGGGAATGAGAGCTAATGAAATTTGTCAGTTATATCATGGTGATATATTAAAAGATGAGGGAAGGTGGTGCATCAGGATTGATGATCGTCATGATAGACAGGTGGTCAAAACGGAGAACAGTAAACGTACAATACCAATTCATAACAAATTGATAGATATCGGATTTTTGGACTATGTACAGAACCAGAAGGGTAGACTGTTCCCGCAGTTAACTTTCTATAAAGGGTCATACAGCCACTACTTCACCCGCTGGTTTAGCGGTTATCGCAAAAAATTAGGGGTTCCAGAGTTTCATTCACTGCGACATTACATTGCCACTAAGTTAAAAAATGCTGGTGTAGTGGAGCATTATGCTGCTGCATTCTTAGGACATGCAGATAATTCAATCACATACCGAAGATATGGTAAGTCAGTCGCTGTGTCTCAACTATATGATTTATTAGAACATATTTGATTCGTACTAAGCAGCCTTTTCGCTGAGAGCCTGCTTAG
>NZ_JAVUPQ010000354.1:0-1086 GCF_032029835.1 Escherichia sp. AM3
GTCCATACTTTATTAATGAAATCAAAATCGTCCACCCTGGCGGTAATTAGCTCTGAACTACGGCAGCCAAAATGCAGCAATAGTTTAATGAAGGCCCGGTATTTAGGAACCATTCGAGAACCATCGATCGCAGCATAAAGGATTTTAATTTCATCATGTGTCAGAAACCGTTTCTTCTGACCTTTACGGATATCCATATCTTTACCCGTGATATCCGACAGCGGGCGAGTTTCAATGAGCTTTCTCTTATACGCCCAGACATGGGCCTGCTTTGCGTTAATTAGCAATCGGTCTGCTATTGCTGGAGTCTTAGTGCTAAGAGGCTCCAGGACTTCTAACCAATCATGCAATGTAGCTGCATCGTGAGGGATATTCCCGATTTTAGAGAACAGGTGCAGCTCAAACGAGCGGAGTATCTGTTCAGAGCCTTTTTTATTTTTTACACAATATGCTTCATACCAGGCACGGATCACAGACTCTACCGTCATGGCTTCAGTAGCTTTTCGTTTTTCAGCCTGCTTGACCAATCGTGGATTACGGTTTGACTCGAGTTCACCACGGAGACGGATAACTTCTTCTCTGGCCTCTTTTAATCCAGTTGCCGGGTAAGTTCCGATATCAAGACGCTCACCTTTCCCTGCCCATTGATAACGATATTGGAACACTACGCGACCTTTCGGTGATACTCTGACAGACAGACCATCACGATCGGATTTAACCAAAACCTTATCACGTTCCTTTCCAACGACTGAACGCAACCACGCATCAGACAGCGCCATTACTCACCTTGTACAAATCGCAAAACACCTCTGCTGCTTTGTACATTATGTACAAGCATATGTACAGATTTTTGATGAAAGCAAGCAGATCGATTTAAAGTTACATGAAAGAATTTTCAATTAAAGAAGCCACATAACTAAATGTATTTAAATGAGTTATATTGCTCAACCTCAATTAACTGAAAGGATTTTGAAAGAGTAAAAGAGCTTTAATTTAGGCTTAATTATTGGGGTGAGAAATAATGGCAAAAGTGCGGCGCTTCGCCACCTCTTGCAAATAAGGAGACAACGTCATAATTCTTTCTTC
>NZ_JAVUPQ010000355.1:0-1086 GCF_032029835.1 Escherichia sp. AM3
TGATGAGGAGGAATTACAGCAGGAGGAGTAATGCTGAATCAGGAAACCGCAAAGGCAGCACGAACCGATTCAGGTTATATCCTTCGCGCACCGAGACGAATGCGGGTTGCTGATGCCGTTGCTCAGTATATGCGGGTGCCCATGGGGGCAGGGAACTCAGTCCCGTGGGATCCGCTGGTGGCACCGTATGTTATTGAGCCTATGAACTGCCTGGCCTCGCGTGAATACGACGCAGTGATATTTGTTGGCCCGGCACGAACCGGCAAGACTATCGGCCTGATTGACGGCTGGGTGATTTACAACGTGATTTGCGATCCTGCTGATATGCTGATTATTCAGATGACGGAGGAAAAAGCCCGCGAACACTCCAAAAAACGACTCGCCAGAACGTTTCGCGTCAGCCCGGAAGTGGTCAGTCGCCTGAGTCCGAACAAAAATGACAACAACGTTTATGACAGAACATTCCTTGCTGGTAACTACCTGAAAATCGGCTGGCCGTCAGTCAATATCATGTCCTCATCAGATTATAAATGCGTCGCGCTGACGGATTATGATCGTTTTCCGGAAGATATTGATGGCGAGGGGGATGCTTTCTCTCTTGCCTCAAAACGTACCACAACATTTATGTCCAGTGGTATGACGCTGGTGGAGAGTTCCCCCGGCAGGGATGTGAAGGATGTGAAATGGCGACGGACTTCACCGCATGAGGCTCCACCAACCACGGGGATACTGTCGCTCTATAACCGTGGCGATCGCCGTCGCTGGTACTGGCCCTGTCCACACTGTGGTGAGTATTTTCAGCCCTGCGGCGATGTGGTTGCTGGTTTCCGTGATATTGCCGATCCCGTTCTGGCAAGTGAGGCGGCTTATATTCAGTGTCCTTCCTGTTCAGGACGGATTATGCCTGAACAAAAACGTGAGCTGAACGGACGTGGGGTCTGGTTGCGGGATGGTGAATCCATCAATGCGGATGGCAGTCGTTATGGTGATCCCCGACGCTCACGTATTGCGTCATTCTGGATTGGGGGGGCGGCAGCGGCTTACCAGACACTCTCGCAACTAGGTTACAAACAGATTACTGCAGAA
>NZ_JAVUPQ010000356.1:0-1078 GCF_032029835.1 Escherichia sp. AM3
CCGGGTTTTCAAAGTGACGGGAAGGGACCAGCGATGGCAGCATAGCTCACGCTGCCCCAATATTTTTTATGCTCTCGACTACCTCTTATTTTAAGAGAGTCGAAGTGTCTGGTGATCTATGGGGCCAGTCTAGCCCTCTTCCAAGTGTAGGGAGATATAGTCAAAGTTTGCTTCTCCGCCGATGAGTCCGCCCTGCGTCGGATAGTCCGATTTTTTACCGGCGAAGCACGGCTCTCCTAACCCTATCTAAAGCGAATAACTTTTTTCAACAGGGCCGCGTGCCAATGCAAGAGCGATAGGCGCTCTACGCGCCAATTTGACCACTTAAAACAGGTAAATTGAGGGGTTGTAATGTGTTGATGTAACAGGCTTTTATTTTAATGTCTTGGCATATGTATAATGGTAGTCTAGCCCTCCTGTCAACAAGGAGTACTCATGGAAACCTACAATCATACATATCGGCACCACAACTTTTCACATAAAGACTTAAGTGATCTCACCTTCACCGCTTGCACATTCATTCGCAGCGACTTTCGACGTGCTAACTTGCGTGATACGACATTCGTCAACTGCAAGTTCATTGAACAGGGTGATATCGAAGGCTGCCACTTTGATGTCGCAGATCTTCGTGATGCAAGTTTCCAACAATGCCAACTTGCGATGGCAAACTTCAGTAATGCCAATTGCTACGGTATAGAGTTCCGTGCGTGTGATTTAAAAGGTGCCAACTTTTCCCGAACAAACTTTGCCCATCAAGTGAGTAATCGTATGTACTTTTGCTCAGCATTTATTTCTGGATGTAATCTTTCCTATGCCAATATGGAGAGGGTTTGTTTAGAAAAATGTGAGTTGTTTGAAAATCGCTGGATAGGAACGAACCTAGCGGGTGCATCACTGAAAGAGTCAGACTTAAGTCGAGGTGTTTTTTCCGAAGATGTCTGGGGGCAATTTAGCCTACAGGGTGCCAATTTATGCCACGCCGAACTCGACGGTTTAGATCCCCGCAAAGTCGATACATCAGGTATCAAAATTGCAGCCTGGCAGCAAGAACTGATTCTCGAAGCACTGGGTATTGTTG
>NZ_JAVUPQ010000357.1:0-1066 GCF_032029835.1 Escherichia sp. AM3
TCGTAGGCCAGAGTTACCTGCACCACTGTATTTCCTCTGTGAATATTCAGCTCACATAACCGTTCCCTGAATATCAGTGAAAAACACAACACCGTGGCGCACACGGCGAGCAACCCGATAAGGGCATATTTCGTCATAAACTTTGACCTCTCAGCAAAGAAGAGGCTACAATCAGTAGTGTTAAGGTACTTCATGCAGACCTCACGAGTTAATGGATTAACGAGTGGGGTCTTCGCATTTCTGGTACCTGCGTCTTGCCTGAACCAGAAAGGCTCAAACACCCGCCGCGATCATACCACATTCCCTGTTGCTGACTATTACCCCCATTTGCCTGTTTTTGTTACAAAAACGCCGGGAGCGGGGGAAAACTTACTTTTTCCCGTTTCCGGGGGGGACAACTGAGCATTGCGAACGCGTCAGCTACGATGTTCCGGTGATTGCTGATCAGCCCCTGTTGTATTCATAAACTAATTAACATTCATTCTGTCTGGTGCATAAATCTGCCCGTGAACATCTGCAGACAATACCGGCCATGAAAAGATAAATAATACCAGTGGAATATATTTCCTCATGTTATTCTCCATATCAGATAAATGGCACCTGTATTTCAGCCCCCCTGAATATCGCAGCACACATTGAATAAGACCTTATTTTGTGAAATTAATCACAAAATATAAAATCGCGACTTAATACGGAAAAAACTCTGTGCTACTCAGAACTGGCCGGTCATACTGCCCGACCGGATATTAAAAAAAGCAAATCTCATAAACTCCTTTCAGCCTTCTGACTCCTGGAGTAATGAAGGCTGCTTTTTTC
Source organism: Escherichia sp. AM3 (assembly GCF_032029835.1). Lineage (NCBI taxonomy): Bacteria > Pseudomonadati > Pseudomonadota > Gammaproteobacteria > Enterobacterales > Enterobacteriaceae > Escherichia > Escherichia sp. AM3. The sequence continues at coordinate 817 of NZ_JAVUPQ010000357.1, forward strand.
GTTACACCCTTCCCCGGCAGCGCCGGTGGCAGTGTTCAGCCCTTTTCCGGGCAAACTGTTGCCAGTCTGTCCGGGGAGCTATGCAGGCAGCCCGTCGCCATGCTTCTGCCGCTTCCATCCAGCGTCCACTGACCTCCAGAATAACGGCCCGCCCGCCGGCACGCTGGTAACGCCAGACCTGACCGTTCCGTGAACTGTTTCTGAATCCATTCATTTTTCTGCTCCTCCCTTTTAGTCGTCAGTATTATTG
>NZ_JAVUPQ010000358.1:0-1066 GCF_032029835.1 Escherichia sp. AM3
ATATAAGGCTCTTCCCTGTTCTGGTGGATTAACACTATCCTGGCCGGCAATAACAACCAAAACTGGGCACTGTACTTTGGCTGCGCTCTCTGCCGGTTTATATTGCAACGTCTCCATAACCGTAAGGAAAGGTATTTTTATATCCATTTCAGGATACTGACCTTTTACCTTCTCGAAGAATACCTTTGATTCATTATCACTCAGTACCCGGGTACCCCCCACAAACATCTCTTTCCCGGTATTTTTCTTCTTTTCTGCCATTTTATTCAGCGTGGGCAGAAAAGAAGCTTTCTCCAGTTCATTCATTTCTCCGGTAACCAGAACCTCACCGTCAGCAAAAGCCAGCTGGCTGACAATACATTTTACGCGTTGGTCCTGCGCAGCTGCACTGAAGACATGCCCCCCTCCCAGCGATGTTCCCCATAACCCAATACGCTGATTATCAATACATACCTGCTTTTCTGCCCAATTGATAACTGAAATAATATCTTCGGTCTGCATTGCCGGAACCAGACGACCTCGTTCCCCTTCACTCTCACCGAATCCACGATAATCAAAAGTAATCGTTGCAAACCCGGCTTCTGTAAACGCATTCGCAAAGGAAGGCAGCAGAACATTCCGGATACCGCAAAATCCATGGCATAAGAGAATCAAAGGATGTTTTATATTTCCTTCCGGGACACGAAATGTCAGGGCAATACCTTCAGGGAGTTTGTGATCCGTAATTTTCATAAATATCCTGTGTTATGTTGTTTATTAATAAGCAGAATCAGCGCCAGCATCATACCAGTCACACAGCCAGAACGCCCAGCACAGTAAGATGACAGGCATAGAACGTCGGGAAAAAATCCCCGTACCAGAAACGGGGTAGTGATTTCCCTGTACAGGACACCAGACCAACAGTCAGCACCGTCATCACAAGGCCGGCCACCGCCGCTGCATCACTGGTGGCAAGGTTAAGCGCCGGAATAACAGCCAGCAGGCAGGCGACCAGCGCCAGACGTTCCATTCTGTCTTCCGCCCGGTACAGCCTGTGGCTGACTGCCAGCATCAGCAGCCCGGCAAT
>NZ_JAVUPQ010000359.1:0-1048 GCF_032029835.1 Escherichia sp. AM3
TAGTTCCACTGTTGGATATCGCTCTAGGAATGGATGATGATTCCACAGGATACCAAAATATAAAACTACGCGGTTTGTTACTTGGTATGACGAATGCAGAAATCGAATCCAAAATAGAAGAGATCGCTTGCTTCACAGAACTAGGTGATTACCTGAATCTACCAATTCGTGTCTACTCTACCGGGATGCGCGTGAGATTAGCATTTGCAGTATCAACTTCAGTTGATCCAGATGTACTTTTACTCGACGAAATTATTGGGACTGGTGATGCTTCTTTCTTAAATAAAGCAAAGAAAAGATTCCAGGAGTTGCAGGAGAGGGCAAAGGTTGTTGTGCTATCTTCCCATGACAACAATGTCATTCTGAAAACTTGTAATAAAGTTCTGTGGTTAGAAGGTGGTAAACCAAAGATGATTGGAGATCCGGAAGAAGTATTAAATAAATATATGGATAGCGTAGTTTAAAAACATAGGTGGTATGAGTGAAGATTGATTATGTCATTACAGGCATGGATGTCGGAGGCGCTGAGATGCAGGTTGTCGAATTGCTTCTTGAGCTTCAAAAATGTGGGCATTCTGTTCGATTAATTTCGCTTACACCACCAGTTGATTTGATTGATAAGCTAATCAGTAATGACATACCAGTTGTTTCATTGGGTATGAAATCAAAATTAGCTTTACCTATGGCTGCATTTAAATTAGCAATGTTGATCAGACAAAACTCTCCAGATATTGTGCATTCGCATATGTTTCATGCCAATATCTTGGTACGTTTCGTAAGAGCACTCTTGGGAAGGCGTTCATCTATTATTTGTACTGCACACAGCGTTCGTGAAGGTGGCAGTGCCAGAGACTGGCTCTATCGTTTGACTAATAAATTAAGTGACTTGAATACAGTTGTTAGCGATGCTGCACGGCAGCGATTTATTAACGACAAAGTATTTCCACCTGAGAAAACACTTACTGTTTATAATTGTATCAATATTGATCATTTTTGTATCATCGATAGACAGGGCAGGAAACGATTTCGCTGGATAACAGTTGGGCGG
>NZ_JAVUPQ010000360.1:0-1048 GCF_032029835.1 Escherichia sp. AM3
TTATTTACACTATTGCCGTTTATAATAGCATCCGGGACATATTTTATTAAATTCTCGATTGTTTTTGTTATTGTCCGAAACGCGCTGGGGCTTCAGCAAGTGCCATCAAATATGACACTTAATGGGGTTGCTTTGCTATTGTCAATGTTTGTAATGATGCCGGTTGGGAAGGAAATATATTATAACAGTCAGAATGAGAATCTTTCATTCAATAATGTAGCGTCGGTTGTTAATTTTGTTGAGACAGGCATGAGTGGTTATAAATCATATTTGATAAAATATTCCGAACCGGAGTTGGTTAACTTTTTTGAAAAGATTCAGAAGGTGAATAGCTCTGAAGACAATGAAGAGATATTCGATGATGATAATATTTCAATTTTCTCGTTACTCCCGGCATATGCGTTGAGTGAGATAAAAAGTGCATTTATTATAGGTTTTTATATCTATTTACCCTTTGTCGTAGTGGATCTGGTTATATCCAGCGTTCTGTTAACGTTAGGTATGATGATGATGAGTCCGGTAACCATATCTACACCGATAAAATTAATTTTGTTTGTCGCGATGGACGGTTGGACAATGTTATCAAAAGGGCTCATTTTACAATATTTTGACCTATCCATTAATCCCTGAGGAAAAAATATGGACGATATTGTTTTTGCAGGGAATAGGGCGCTGTATCTGATTTTAGTTATGTCTGCAGGACCTATCGCAGTTGCGACATTTGTTGGTTTATTAGTAGGGCTTTTTCAAACGGTAACACAGTTGCAAGAACAGACGTTGCCATTTGGCGTGAAATTATTATGCGTAAGTATTTGCTTTTTTTTAATGAGCGGATGGTATGGCGAAAAATTATATTCTTTTGGTATTGAAATGCTGAATTTAGCATTCGCGAGAGGATAGCATGGGTGAGGCGATACTCTATCAGTTGCATAGTCTGCTGGCTGCTACAGCGCTCTGTTTTTGCCGATTGGCACCCACTTTCTATTTGTTACCATTTTTCGCCAGTGGGAATATACCAACAGTAGTCCGTCATCCAATAATAATAGTG
>NZ_JAVUPQ010000361.1:0-1046 GCF_032029835.1 Escherichia sp. AM3
TGCGCTCAGGCAAAACACCATGCGCAAAAGAGCCTGCTGGTGACGTGGGTTTTCCCAACCAAAAGGTTGCACCAGCCTATAAAACGCAGGGATATCGCGTAATTCATCAGGTTCTGAAACACGTCTAATTTGCGCACATGATCCATTATCCAGTTGTTGCCAGGCTCGATATAAAGCCATTGCATCAATTTCATCAGCCATTTGATGGCCCTCCTTGCGGTTTTAACTCCCGTAAATGTTTGTATAGCGTGGCGCGGGCAAGCGCTAATGTGCTTATTAATTTAGGATGATGTGCATAGGGAGCTACAGATTGATTAAATAGCATTTCACACAATTGATGAAGTTTGTCTCGTAAATCAGCTATTACCTCATCAGCCTGGGAAAAATTAACATTCGCCAGTACATCGGGAATTAATAATTCACTCTGTCGATAGAAATGCCTTTCTGCAGTCTCATGAACAGAGACTCCGGCCCCTTTGAAGTGTTTATTTTTAAACCCTTCTGCAAAGGTATATAACGCCTTGCGTAAGGCTGTTTTATATCCCAAACCAACAGTCACTATTTCGTTTATCACATTGCCGTATTGTTGCCACCCCTGATTAAACATCAACACATCATGACGCCGTTCAAGAATAGATGCTTGATTATTACGATATCCCCCCATAATCAATTCAAGAGGACTTTGCGGCGCAATATTTCTGAATTGATTCACAACCGCCGCCACGCGATTTCCATTTTCATTTTGAATAATCTTATCTACCACAACTCGGCTGATTTGTGTCCATGATGGTGCGGAGGTGGTGAAAGCAAGAAATTTTTCCTCAACCTCCCCTTTCTTGACTGTTACCAGACAAGGGGAATGCGGATGGGGCCATAGCCCATTAACTGTAAAGGTAAATTTTTCCTTAAGAAAACCGGTATAACGCAAATTGCTTTCCTGTCCACAGCAAGAACATTTACCAATCCCAATGGGATCGCATAATTCAATATGCGCTGGTTGCCAGAATAGACCACGGACAAACCCAATTGACGAAGCAGGTATAGAC
>NZ_JAVUPQ010000362.1:0-1044 GCF_032029835.1 Escherichia sp. AM3
TATTCCGGGTATTCTATTTGTACTGATCACGCTGATGCTGTTGAAAAGCAAATTCCCCAGCCAGTTGGTGGACGCCAGCGTAACTAATGAATTACCGCAAATGAACAGCAAACCGTTAGTCTGGCTGGAAGGTGTTTCATCGGTACTGTTCGGTGTAGCCGCATTCTCGACCTTTTATGTGATTGTGGTGTGGATGCCCAAATATGCGATGGCTTTTGCTGGTATGTCAGAAGCTGAGGCATTAAAAACCATCTCTTATTACAGTATGGGCTCGTTGGTCTGTGTCTTTATTTTTGCCGCACTACTGAAAAAAATGGTCCGGCCCATCTGGGCTAATGTATTTAACTCTGCACTGGCAACAATAACAGCAGCCATTATCTACCTGTACCCTTCTCCACTGGTGTGCAATGCCGGAGCCTTTGTTATCGGTTTCTCAGCAGCTGGCGGCATTTTACAGCTCGGCGTTTCGGTCATGTCAGAGTTTTTTCCCAAAAGCAAAGCCAAAGTCACCAGTATTTATATGATGATGGGTGGACTGGCTAACTTTGTTATTCCACTGATTACCGGTTATCTGTCGAACATCGGCCTGCAATATATCATTGTTCTCGATTTTACTTTCGCGCTGCTGGCCCTGATTACCGCAATTATTGTTTTTATCCGCTATTACCGCGTTTTCATTATTCCTGAAAATGATGTGCGGTTTGGCGAGCGTAAATTTTGCACCCGGTTAAACACAATTAAGCATAGAGGTTAAAGGAGTTAATTATGGATGTTACCGCAAAATACGAATTGATTGGGTTGATGGCCTATCCTATCCGCCACAGTTTATCGCCCGAAATGCAGAATAAAGCCTTAGAAAAAGCGGGATTGCCATTTACCTATATGGCCTTCGAAGTGGATAACGATAGCTTTCCTGGAGCAATTGAAGGATTAAAAGCCCTCAAAATGCGCGGAACTGGTATATCAATGCCGAACAAACAACTGGCGTGTGAATATGTTGATGAATTAACGCCAGCAGCCAAACTGGTGGGTGCCATCAACACC
>NZ_JAVUPQ010000363.1:0-1043 GCF_032029835.1 Escherichia sp. AM3
CCGTCGGGCAGTGTGCCTGACGCGCTGTCAATCATGATCTTACCCTGCGCCAGCAGTTCATTGTTGAGGGTGAGTTCGGTAAATCCCCAGGATAAATCATTCATGGCCCGGAAACGCTGGTTATCCAGGTAGTCGTTGTAACGCTGCTGTTGCTGGAAATGGTGTGGGCGCATCAGCATCCCTTCCTGCCACATCACCTTGTTGCGGGTGGTTGCCATAATTATTCATCCTCTTTTTTCATTTCGATGCTGCTTTGACGTACATGCACCAGCAGGCGGTAATGGTGGCCGGTTCCTTCCACCGTCTCGATTTGTTTCCATTCAGTGGCCTGGTCATCGGAGAAATAGGCCACGACACCAATAAACTGCGTTTTCTCATCCAGCTTTACCGGCGGCAGGGTTTTGATGGTGTCCGGCAACAGGTTGAAATCCTGGTGGTCGATATAGTTTTTACCCAACACATCCGGTAGCGGCGTACTGGCTATCTGGTCATAGTCGGCTGCCAGCAATTTTGAGTCGTCAGTCAGGTACACCAGTTGCACATCCACGGCGGCTGATTCACCCTCCGCATTGGTATTGGTGTCCGGTTCAGTCAGCAGGGTGACGGTTATTTCCGAAGGTTGCTCCTTCAGGCTCCCGACCTGGATATCCGGGTTTTTGATCACCTCGCTGATTTTTTTCGCCGTTTCGCAGCCGGTTAATATGACGCACATCAGCACGCAGGCCAGAAACGCCTTCCTGTTCATGCTTCCGGCTCCCGCTGTTTTTCACGAAGCACCCGGTCATAGACCTGGGCGTAGACCTCGTTAAACAGCATCTCAAACCCCTGCTGGCGATCGGAGGCCAGTTCTTCGTAATAATGGCTGTACATTTGCCATGCTCCGGCATCATCCAGCGGCTGGCGCAGTTCATGGCTGCGGCGGTACTGCACAAAGCGGCGCAGCAGATTTTGTGGTGAGAAAGCATCCAGCAGGACACGAAGCGACTCCACAATCGCTGCCCGGTTAGCTTCTTCGTGGTGGCGGACATTGCGCAGGCTTTCAC
>NZ_JAVUPQ010000364.1:0-1040 GCF_032029835.1 Escherichia sp. AM3
AGCGTGCGTATTGCCTGAAAACACAACCCGCTACGGGGGAGACTTACCCGAAATCTGATTTATTCAACAAAGCCCGTGTACGCCGCAATGCACGGGATGGTCGCTATAAGCTGATTGGTTGATGAAATTAGGGCCCGCTCTGGCTGGCGGGTCCTTTCCGGTGATCCAGAACGTTACGGGGCGTCAGGCGCGCAGATTCTTGCTATTTATGACAATTTTCTGCGATTTGCCGTTTCCGTTCTTCTTCCTTGTAACTTATTGTTTTTACTAGAAATACCCTCTAAAAAGAAAGGAAATGACAGGTGCTGAAAACAGGCTTTTGGGTCTCCGTCATTTCCTTTCTCATTTTTATCTAAAAGTAAGCATCGAGGCCACCCCAAATGCTTATAGAGGTTATTGTGTCACTATGCGTACTGTTCAGGATTTAAAGTAGCAAGACATCTAGTTGCTTGCAGTTTTGGCGAATGATGTGAGGTTCTCTATAACAGATAATGTAACAAGTTACTGATATATTCTGTTATGGTTGACTTTAAATTTTGTTGCTCCTTCAATGAATTATTGAGGGGTAAAAATTAGGCGTGATAAGAATCGATCACGCCTATTGTTTATCTTGAAGAAATTTTAGGCAGGCTTTTTAAAAATAAATCTTTATTTCTACTTGCATCAGTTAAAAGTGTTAGGAATATTTTATCTGTAGGAGTGCATGTGCTCTTGTTTAACAGTAATTCACCAAGTTTCTGTAATCGAGAGAATTGCCCATCCTCTTGGATTCTGTGACGAAGTGTACTATCATTTTTAATAACATCAACAAATGCAGAAACCATATTAATATCAAAGTGTTCAAACATTTCCAATATTAAAGGTGCAGCCCCATTTGAATAAAAATTCTTCCTTCCATACTGATAGCTGAAACCACGATGGCCAACATAAGTTTTTGTAATGGCTGAAACAAATTCAACAATATTATCTTCAGGGACGAAACTCGAGAATGGTAATAATTGGGTTACGATTTTTTCCTCTTCTGACCAATTATCTAAAGA
>NZ_JAVUPQ010000365.1:0-1038 GCF_032029835.1 Escherichia sp. AM3
GGCATTACCTGCTTGAATGGCTTTCTGGTGCCAGCAGACATCCTGAGTTCAGTAGTCTCCCTGGCGAAATCATGGCGTTAAAAGCATTGACCGAAAAAGATCGCAATATTCCCATCATCGGAACGCTGAATACGCTCTTTCTCAGCTCTGCCACTGTCGGGGAATGTCCGTTGTTTCGTTTTCGGGCTGCGCTGGGTAAATTACAGAAATCAGGCTGGCGCACTTATGTCTGCCCATGGCCTGAGAGGGTGTTCAATGAATCCATTGAACGGGCCTGTTCCGGGAAACGCCATCTGCTACAACTAAGTCGCACCGAAGAGTGTTTTCTACCGACAGGCGATATGAGGGCACCAGTTACGTTGCAGCTGATCACTCCACTACACCGCAAAACTATGCAGCTTCTGGAAACGGCAGAGTTAATATTCTCCGACGAAGGATTTCAGGTGGTGAGAGGATACGAACATCAATTCGGGATCGAACGCAGAGAAACCCTCTTTCACACCCTATTTATCGGGCTGCCCAGCTTGCCAGAAGATGTCTGGGGTGCAACACAGGAGCAGACGACTATCACATTACACTGAGGATGTGTAATCCCCGGCATACCCCGTTTCCAGTCTTCGCAGCCTGTACCGCCCTTCCTGCCGTTTCCGACATTCTTTCTGTCACTACTCGCTTGTGCCGTTTTTTCGCAACCGGTACGTGCAGTTATGACGGTACAGCTGCTTCTTTTCCCGTTCCGGAAGGAGTCTTTGATGCCACAGCAACATCCCGGACGACTGCAAATACTGGTCGTCGACGCACACTGCAAACGCAGGCTGTTTTCAACGAAAACACCGACAGACCCCGATGAGCTTGCCCGACGTTTCTGCACGCCGGATAACTGTCTCGTGGTGGTACTACGCGACAACCGATTTCTGTTCCGACTGGAGCGTGCTCCCGGCAGCCACTGCCGCTGGCACAAGGGCAGCAGCTCCCGCCATCAGCATCTACAGGACTGGCTATCATGAACGCAACCGAAGCAAAATGTTTATTCAATGG
>NZ_JAVUPQ010000366.1:0-1038 GCF_032029835.1 Escherichia sp. AM3
GTGCAGTTCAACGTGTATTTCGCATCTTGCCGATAATTGGTGCCATCAACGTTATCAGCAATCATATTGCCGAACTCTACCTGGCTGCCCTTGATTGAACAGGGTGGCGGAGCATCGACCAACACGCGCAGAATTAAATCCACGGGTTTACTACCAGCCATAGCAGATAAACTACAGACACTGCATACCAGCAGCCCTGCGCCCACTACAAACTTTTGACTCATAACTCCCCCCGTCATCAGCCTTTGCGGCTCTGCTCTTCATCCACCTGGCAGCTGTTGCCATTGCACTGGAAGAACAGCGGCATCCGTGCGCCAAAGTCGTTGACGTAAGTCAGCACCGGTACGCTATCCATTTTCACATTCAGCGGTACCGTGGTTTTCGGCTCAATGACCAGAGGCGAGAACCCTGCAGCTGGATTACCGTTTTTCTGCGCACTGGCGTTGCTGATAATCACGTAGTACGGCGTTGGGTTATTGACGGTGAATGCCTGACCGCTGCGGGTGAGCGTCACCTTGTGCTGCCACGGACTTTTCATACTGACCTTTTCCAGCGCCTTTGGTCGCCAGAACAACTTGATACGCGTTTGCAGCGCGATTTGCAGGGTATTGGGTTTGTTTGATTTTGGCGGGATCTCGCGCACGTTAAAGTAGAACATGCTTTCACGATCGGCTGGCAATTTGTTGATATCCGGCATTCCCTGCACTTTTACCTGCCCGTTCATCATTGAATCGATGCGTTGCACTGGCGGCAGCACAGTTAACGGCGAGGTGATCTTGTTACCCTTTTCATCTTCAATCCAGCTTTGAGCCAGATAAGGGAGTTTCGGATCGTTATTACGCAGCGTCACGCTGATTGATTTGTCGCTTTCATTAAATATCAAACGGGTACGATCTGGCGTTACAGACGCCAGGGCAGACAAACTGGTAGCGCTAAGCAGTAACGCCAGCGTCATAGCACCCAATTTGGCAGAGCAAAGTAAATCAGACATGGATCATTCCTTAATCACGTTATTGGTTAGCTGAAACAGAAACAGGG
>NZ_JAVUPQ010000367.1:0-1037 GCF_032029835.1 Escherichia sp. AM3
TGCCGGATGATGGCGCGCCGTTCCGCTACAGCTTCAGCGCCCTGAAACAGACTATGCAAGGTTTCAGTACCTCAAGATAATGTCCTGTAAGATCCTGCCCATATTTTTTTTTGTAAGCATTGCAGACATCCTCTACCAGCTCCGGCAGCCGTACATAGTCGTGCTGCCAGAGTTTACGTGCATGAAGATGGACCTCCCGCACAAGGTGACCATATGGTCCCCAGTGCATTTTATCCCTGGTTCGGGTCCGAAACAGGTGATCAGGTACGCCTGCATGAAAATTCCAGGCCTGTAATTTCTCTTTGACCTCAGCGTCTGGAGCCAGATTTACCAGCATGTCCATCACCAGTGACTCAGTTTGGTTCAGTGCAAGTAAACCATTTTCAAAAGTATTATCAGCAGAAGTGCGGGTACCATGAAACCAGTATGCGGTGGTGAACTCACCCGGAATACCCAGTTCCCTACATACGTACTCTCTCAGATACTGTCGTGAATCGATCATAATGGAATGATCCGTCTCGTAAATCTGCTCAAGATCGAGAGATAACAAAACCTTTTTTAGCTCCATTACACTACAACCAAAACCGGATGAAAGTGAAAGCAGCGCCTGAGATCGTGTTGAACAATCGAGAGTAAACATGGTTGCATTCCTTACACAACGTCAGTCGTGGGGACACCCCGATGGCGTCTCATATTGGCGATCAACAAAGCCGCGTAATATTTTAGAAATGGGAGAAGCTCCGGGGCACTGAAAATTGCATAAGCCCGGCCAGCACCATGCGTCTCTTTGAAGATGATTTGATCAACTAGGCGTGCATCGCTGATAGATTCAACCTGAACACAGAAATGCGCCACAGAATTTCGCATTTTATGAATCAGTTCTCTTAAGTTCATTTCCTCACCCGGTAACTGCGACTCGTTTAACCCAATTTCAGCTTTAAGCTCTGGCGTTAGACGATCCGACGGGAGGTAAGAAACAGCGCGCTCTCTCGGCATCACGATTAGGCCCAAAAGACAGTTCAGAGTAAGCGTATAGT
>NZ_JAVUPQ010000368.1:0-1032 GCF_032029835.1 Escherichia sp. AM3
CCCTTGCATCCCTGCCAGCCCGGCTAAGATGGAGGCACGGCACAGCCCGCACACGACGCTGAGGCCACAGAGCTGAAAACCCACAAGGCCATGCCCCGCATGGCCGGGTAAAAGCGGAGCCGCCGGCGACTTCCTTATTCCGGCGAGTGCAGAGGACACGCCGCATGACCTCCAGACCACCCCTGATATGAAACGATCATGATCGGCGTGTCCCTGCGTAAAATATACATGTCTGGTTCACCGGAGAATATCTGTGATATCCACAAGTTTTCTGTCGCACAGCCAGTCCTGCGCTTCACGCACCACGCTACTGTCGGGTTTCACCGCTTTCAGCGATGATGCCAGTCGCTTGATCAACATAACCAGTTCCCGTGTCTGTATGTCCGGCATTGTCTCCGGCGGAGCAGAGGGACTCTCATTTCCGACGCCCATCCCATGCGCTTCCAGTGTGGCACGGACAAACCAGGCGGCATCGACCAGTTGCTGGCGAATCCAGGTCAGATCGGCATTTCTGTCACGGGCTGCCATTCGCTCACCCGACAGCGCCTTGCTGATATGGCTGCGCACCAGATTATCCAGGAGTTCCTGCGCTTCTTCCGGTGAAAAGCCACCTGGTATCTCTGTGCGCAACAGTCCTTTCCTGTACAGTAGCTGCAGCAGATCAATCTGCGACCGCACTGCAACTATCAGTACATAACGGACAATATTCGCACTGGCGGTGGTTTCTGTATCATTCAGCAGTTCCTCCGGATCATTACCACCGGTATTGCAGAGCAACGGCAACAGAGGTCGCATCCACACGGGAACCTGATATTGTTCGTCTGATTTCATCATATTGCGTTCTCCAGCTTGTTCGGGATCATCCACTGCTCAAGTGCACGTACCTGTACCGGTGCACCACGACCGGCCTCACCGGCTTCAAAAATCAGCCGCCAGAGTGGTTCCTCCTGCCAGAAAAACCGGTCAAATGATGACAGTGATGGAAAACGCCCGCACCACCCCCAGAAAATCGTTTCCAGATCATGCTCCTCA
>NZ_JAVUPQ010000369.1:0-1029 GCF_032029835.1 Escherichia sp. AM3
GTCCTTCATCGCCTCTGACTGCCAGGGCATCCACCGTGTACGCTTAGTCGCTTAACCTCACAACCCGAAGATGTTTCTTTCGATTCATCATCGTGTTGCGAAAATTTGAGAGACTCACGAACAACTCTCGTTGTTCAGTGTTTCAATTTTCAGCTTGATCCAGATTTTTAAAGAGCAAATATCTCAAACATCACCCGAAGATGAGTTTTGAGATATTAAGGTCGGCGACTTTCACTCACAAACCAGCAAGTGGCGTCCCCTAGGGGATTCGAACCCCTGTTACCGCCGTGAAAGGGCGGTGTCCTGGGCCTCTAGACGAAGGGGACGTATCAGTCTGCTTCGCAAGACGCCTTGCTTTTCACTTTCTATCAGACAATCTGTGTGAGCACTACAAAGAACAGTTCTTTAAGGTAAGGAGGTGATCCAACCGCAGGTTCCCCTACGGTTACCTTGTTACGACTTCACCCCAGTCATGAATCACAAAGTGGTAAGCGCCCTCCCGAAGGTTAAGCTACCTACTTCTTTTGCAACCCACTCCCATGGTGTGACGGGCGGTGTGTACAAGGCCCGGGAACGTATTCACCGTGGCATTCTGATCCACGATTACTAGCGATTCCGACTTCATGGAGTCGAGTTGCAGACTCCAATCCGGACTACGACGCACTTTATGAGGTCCGCTTGCTCTCGCGAGGTCGCTTCTCTTTGTATGCGCCATTGTAGCACGTGTGTAGCCCTGGTCGTAAGGGCCATGATGACTTGACGTCATCCCCACCTTCCTCCAGTTTATCACTGGCAGTCTCCTTTGAGTTCCCGGCCGGACCGCTGGCAACAAAGGATAAGGGTTGCGCTCGTTGCGGGACTTAACCCAACATTTCACAACACGAGCTGACGACAGCCATGCAGCACCTGTCTCACAGTTCCCGAAGGCACCAATCCATCTCTGGAAAGTTCTGTGGATGTCAAGACCAGGTAAGGTTCTTCGCGTTGCATCGAATTAAACCACATGCTCCACCGCTTGTGCGGGCCCCC
>NZ_JAVUPQ010000370.1:0-1025 GCF_032029835.1 Escherichia sp. AM3
TCGTGATCTTTACTGCTGCTAAAGCCACTTTTGGTGCCAGCCTCAAACTCCATCATGGTTTCCGGCTGGCCTTTTTTGGTCACGATGTTGATCAGGCCACCGGTACTGCCGCCGCCGTACAGGGACGTCGCACCGGAGATCACTTCAATATGGTCGATATTAAAAGGATCTATAGAGTCCAGTTGTCGGCTGTCGGTACGTGAAGAGTTGAGACGCACGCCGTCAACCAGCACGACCAGCGGGCGGCCACGCACATTCATACCGTAGTTGGTGCGGCTCCGGCTGCTGACGTCAAGGCCAGGGATCAGCTGAGCCAGTGCGTCTTTAAGCTCTTTGCCGCCCTGAATCTGCTGTTCCAGTTCGGCGTTTTCGATAACCCAGGTGGTTTGCGCCATCTCCGCTACGGTGCGATTGCTGCGGTTGGCAGACACCACGAACGTTTCATCATCGGTTTGTTGAGCGACTGCTGGCGCCATCATGGTAAGAAGCAGTGGGTTGAGAGCCCAAAGCGTATACTTTTTGCTTATCATCATTATTCCTCCATACGGGCGGAAAAAATCAGCCCAAAGATGCTGTGTAGCGAGTTAAAGAAGCAGCCTCCGGCTGCGTTTTCCCTAGGTGCCGCTGCGCCACTGAATCAGGGCGGGCGGCATACTGAGATCGAATAAATCACGTCCCATTACGCGATTAAGAATACGTGCAGATCTCCATGCCATCAGGCTGAGCTGGGGTTCGGCGATGCCATGGGTTTGCATACTGGCGTTGACCACGAAGATGTTGTTCTCTTTCGGGCCACTCCATTCCAGAGTGAAGTCATCACGCACTTTAAAGGTGTTCTTATCGTGCATGGTGATCAGGGGCATCAGTGAGGGAAGTATTTGTGGCAACGCAGAACGGTAACCTGTGGCGAAAATCACCACATCACTTTCCAGGCTCTCCCTGCCCTGATCCAGATGATGCTCCATCAGCAACTTCCAGCCAGGACCACTACTTTCCAGAGTTGTTACCGAGCGGCTGGGTAGCAG
>NZ_JAVUPQ010000371.1:0-1022 GCF_032029835.1 Escherichia sp. AM3
AACTGACCGGAGTACAGGATGGCAACTTTACCGTGCGCTTTAGCGTGGACGGTGGCGCGATGACCTACCGTGTGCATACCGACACGGAAGATAACCCGTTCAGCGGTGGGTTGTTCAGCCAGTTTGGTCTGTCAGACACACTGTACTGAGGAGGCAGGGATGAATAGTAACGTACTGACACAAACTATCGTTACCGGCAGTGACCCGCGCGGGCTGCCGGAATTCAGCGCCATCCGCGAGGAAATAAACAAAGCCAGCCACCCGTCACAGCCTGAGCTGAACTGGAAACTGGTGGAGTCGCTGGCGCTGGCGATTTTTAAAGCCAACGGTGTGGATTTACACACCGCCACCTACTATACGCTTGCCCGGACACGGACACAGGGACTGGCGGGATTCTGCGAAGGTGCGGAACTGCTGGCGGCAATGGTAAGCCACGACTGGGATAAGTTCTGGCCGCAGGGCGGCCCGGCGCGTACTGAAATGCTGGACTGGTTTAACTCCCGAACCGGCAATATTCTGCGTCAGCAAATCTCCTTTGCGGAATCCGACCTACCACTGATCTACCGCACAGAGCGGGCATTGCAGCTTATCTGCGATAAGCTCCAGCAGGTGGAACTGAAGCGCGTTCCGCGCGTGGAGAATCTGCTCTATTTTATGCAGAACACGCGTAAACGGCTTGAACCCCAGCTGAAGAGTAACACTGAGAACGCCGCACAGACCACGGTCAGAACGCTGATTTATGCCCCGGAAACACAGGCATCTTCCACACCAGAAGCGGTAGTGCCTCCCCTGCCCGGCCTGCCTGAGATGAAAGTGGAAGTGCGCAGTCTGACAGAGAATCCCCCACAGGCCAGTGTGATAAAGCAAGGCAGTACGGTAAGAGGGTTTATCGCAGGGATCGCCTGTTCAGTGGCTGTCGCCTCAGCATTGTGGTGGTGGCAGGTCTATCCGGTGCAGCAGCAACTGTTACAGGTTAACGACACCGCTCAGGGCGCAGCAACGGTGTGGATGGCCTCACCTGA
>NZ_JAVUPQ010000372.1:0-1011 GCF_032029835.1 Escherichia sp. AM3
ACCCTATATAGGGCATTTTAAAGTGTTGTTTGTAGCCTATAGCTCTTTCACCATCTGGAAATGATCCCGTTTCATCCCGGAAGCCTCCCTCACTACTATAGATATAAGAGCCTCCTTTTGCTGTAAAGCTATAACGATTTTCCTGGTAACCAGCCATAAGACCTAACTGATAGTCTGGTTGATTCAGGAGCCATCCCTTAATATTCAGGTCGAATTCATTAGCAAAATTTAGACGGGTATTCGGATGTTTACTCTCATCAGTCCAGGTTCCGGGATTGCTCGTATCCAGCCAGTCCCTGTCCACCATATTGCCTCCACGACCAGCTAATGTTGTCCACCCTGAGGCACCGACAGATACTCTGGGTAACAGATCCCAGTTAAATGCCCCCTTGACAATTGGCGCATTACTGTATTTCCAGTCCAGCTGGCTGGCTTTGCGCCCTTTTTCTTCAGGCAGATAAACCCGTTCTTTGGCCTTGCCACTTAAAGTGCCAAAATCAATCTCCGTACTGATTTTCTCCGGTGTAAAAGAAAGCCCAGTATCAGAAGCCAGTGCAGCAAACGCTACAGGAGCTGAGAGTGCAGTAGCAAGAATCTTTAAGTACATAGACAAGTTAACTCCATTCCACTCGTTTGTTTTTGATAAATATTTTTTTATTTACTCGTAGTAGTCAACTGAAAAATGCTGTTTTGTTTAACGTTTGTTTACAATGTGGCCGCATGTCGCTTTATTTATTCCCTTTTATGTCAGAATATCAGGGGAGTCAGTCAAACCCGGTATGATTACTGCCCCGGTCATCCATGTTCCAGGAAATATCAGGGCATACAGGGTGCTGGTAACTGCGAATAAGGCCCTGGTCGGACACTTTATGCCGGGAACGTCTGTAACATGGAAACCGGTACCTTCTTCCTGGGTTTATTTTGTTAACTCTTATCTAAAGGGAGACAAAATGGCCAAATCCTGCGATTATGAAGCAATCAGGGTTTGTATTAGAGTTAATGTCGGCAAAT
>NZ_JAVUPQ010000373.1:0-1011 GCF_032029835.1 Escherichia sp. AM3
GACAGGCGGCCTCCACCGCCTGCCCCTGTATCACCTGTTTCTGCTGCCCTGTAAGATGTAGTGACCGCCCAGGAAAACCGCCTGCTGATTCGCCACAAAATCGCAGATTTCATCAACAATCTGCGCGGTGGTGAGCGGTTTCTGCCCCATTTCACGACGCCGCGCATTAATCACGGCCCTGTAATTACGCAGAATTTCGCGGGTTTCTGTGCTGATATTCATGACATCGTCTCCCCGTCCAGCGCCTGTAACACAACGTCCATTGCTTCGCGTTCCTCCCTGACGAATGCGTCACCGTCGCCCCCGTTCTCACTCCCGACGGCATACAGGCGCTTCATTTCACTGCCTGCCAGCGCCATCACTTTTTCCAGCATCACCGCCGGGACTGTCACATGACGGCTGGCGCGCTTTTCTTCCATCAGTTCACGAACAACGTCGTGAACAACGCTGACATCCGCACCATGCTCAAAGGCATCGTCCAGCCGCTGCATGACGGTTTCCAGCTCATCGTCTGCCAGACTCCAGTCCTGAGCTATGTGGCGCACATCCCCACGGGTCAGCACCACGGCAAAAACGCATTCACTGTCCGGCACGTCTGTATCCAGCACTTCGCGGATAATTTCTTTAACAGTACAGTACATGTTCTCGTCTCCTTTACAGGGGCGGCATTGCCGCCCCGTCCGTTAATCAGTCCAGAGCCGCGTAAATCGCGTTGCATTCAGGGTGAAATTCGATGTGACGCCACAACTGCGCATCGCGCATCCGGTAAAGCTGGGTCAGTCCTGCATCCCCGCTGTCGTGGTACAGCCACAACTGGCGGTTAATCACAAGGGAGGTCAGGATGATGCCTGCGGCATCAGCACTCACGGTACGGTCAAACCAGTTTGCACCGTTCACCATGTGGAAACGGTCGCCATCCGGCATCATGTAACCGCCACCGTCCGGCAGGCGAATGAAGTGCCAGAATCCGCCTTCATATTCCGGCATCATTTTTTTCGCCAGCGCGTACAC
>NZ_JAVUPQ010000374.1:0-1005 GCF_032029835.1 Escherichia sp. AM3
CCCTTTGGTCGGGATTTATGTAGCATGCCGGAAAATTTATTTTTTCCGGCTTTTTTTATTGGCAATATTTAAAACGGGATATCATCTCCCCATTGCTCATTATCTCCCTCTGGTGGCTGGCTTCCTTGCTGATCTGCCTGTTGTTTTGCTCTGTTCAGTGCGTCAGTAGCCTGCCCCTGTTGGCCTTTTTTGCCGCCCGGTCGCACCGATCGCGCACTGATTACGCTGTCTGCGATAACCTGCCAGCCCTGCCGCGTTTCGCCGTTCTGTCCAGTCCACTGGCTCATCTGCATGTTACCCGCCACGCTCAGGAGTTCGCCTTTGTGATGCTTTGCCAGCGCGTCGGCTTGTCTGCCAAACGCCAGGACAGATAACCACAACGTCGCCAGACCGTCATCCGACTGACTGCAGGGCAGTGATACCGCCATACGCGCCAGCGTCATGGGGGTGCCCTTGCTGGTCTGTTTTGTCTGCGGGTCGTCCACCAACCGCCCGTAAACTGATATTTGCGCCGTCATGCTGCCTGCTCTCCGGACTTAATATTGATTGTTGTCACTTCCTCCGCTTCAGCAATCTCCCGTTCGGTCAGCGTGGCAAAGTTTGCAGCCGCCGTTGTCATGAATGCGCTTATCAGTTCGGGATGTGCTTTCGCGTATCCTTCCCCGGCGTTGCGGTCTATTGCCTTAATCGCCACCCTTAGCCAGTGTTCAGCCATATCAAGGGCGCGGTAATGTGGCTTTATATGTTTGTTCAGTTTTCCTGATGTGTGCATTTTTATTTTTACCCCCTCGTTTAAAAAGTTTTTTGTGCACCACCACCTTGTCTACCTTGTCTACCTGATTAGTTATCAGGCCAGTAATGGCGCGGGTTTCAGGGAGGTAGACAGCCCCAAATAGCTGTCTACCTCATCTCTACCCGTCTCCTTACCTGTCTACAAAAATGGGTAGATAAGGTAGATAACAGGTAGACAGTGAAAAATAGTTATCTACCTGCATTAATACATTG
>NZ_JAVUPQ010000375.1:0-1003 GCF_032029835.1 Escherichia sp. AM3
GGCCCGAATGGTTCATTAAATCTGATCGCCAGCGATGCATTTTCAGGTAGTAACAATCTCGACCTGGCGTTAGCCAGTGGCAAAAATGACAATCCGGGCAGCACAGGAACAGCATCAATTAGTACTTCCCCCAATAATTGGCTGGTGTTTATGCAAAATGGTCAAGAAGTGGTAATTGATAGCGGTAAAAGCGTTAGCCTCACACTGACAATGGCTCCAGCTTTTAAGGATGAAGGGGAACTAACCGACATGACAGATATTACAGGCAATCTGACGGTCCTGGTGGAGGCAAAATGAACAATGTAAAATTACTGATTGCCGGAAGTGCCTTTTTTGCCATGTCAGCGCAAGCCGCTGATAGAGTATCAATTGACGTTAAGGTGACTCTGGAAGCTGCAGCTTGTACTCCAATACTAAGCAACGGCGGAGTTGTTAACTTCGGTAGTCATTCAGTCAATAGACTTTCAACGCAGCACTACACACAGATTGGAACACGTAATATTAATATGACTATAACTTGCGAATCCGCTACCGGCATTGCGATTACCGCTCGTGATACACGAATGGATAGTATGACCACCGGAAAAGATAGTGGGGGTCAGAGTGGTGTAAAATATACCTTAAATGGCGGAGGTTATATTAGCCAGACAACGCGCTTATTCGGCTTAGGGAAAACAAAAGATAATAAAAATATCGGTAGTTATGCCGTGTTAATTGATAGCAACAACATTAGTGCCAGCAATGGTAGCCAGACGTTAGCTGTATCAATAGCAGGTGCAGATGCCGTCATAACAGGGCAAAAAAGAGCATGGCAAACGCTCACCGCTTATCCGCTTGCAGTCGATCAAAGCTATTATTACACCTTTGTAAAACCAGGTGAAACAACCCCAACTCCTGTAACGAACGCCATTATACCGCTTCAGGTGAGCGCATCTATCGCGAATGATTTAGGCGGTTCAGAAAAAATCGAACTTGATGGGAAAGCTGTGATAAGCGTAGTCTA
>NZ_JAVUPQ010000376.1:0-1000 GCF_032029835.1 Escherichia sp. AM3
CCAGAAGAGCGTATTGAAGTGGCAGAAGACCTGCCGCTGACCGACTGCTACGTTGCCCCCTGTGTTACTGCCTGCGCTATCAAGCAAGATATTCCGGAATACATCCGTCTGCTTGGCGAACACCGCTATGCCGACGCGCTGGAACTCATCTACCAACGCAACGCTCTGCCCGCCATTACCGGTCATATTTGCGATCACCAGTGCCAATACAACTGTACCCGCCTGGATTACGACAGTGCGCTGAATATCCGCGAACTGAAAAAAGTCGCGCTGGAAAAAGGTTGGGATGAATATAAGCAACGCTGGCACAAACCAGCCGGTTCTGGTTCACGCCATCCGGTTGCCGTGATTGGTGCAGGTCCGGCGGGTCTGGCAGCAGGTTACTTCCTTGCCAGAGCGGGCCATCCGGTTACGCTGTTTGAACGCGAAGCCAATGCGGGCGGCGTGGTGAAAAATATCATTCCTCAGTTCCGTATTCCTGCAGAGTTAATTCAGCACGATATCGATTTTGTTGCCGCTCACGGCGTGAAATTTGAGTATGGCTGCTCACCCGATTTAACCATTGAGCAGTTAAAAAATCAGGGCTTCCACTATGTTCTGATTGCCACCGGCACTGATAAAAATAGCGGTGTGAAACTGGCGGGCGACAACCAAAATGTCTGGAAATCACTCCCCTTCCTGCGTGAATACAACAAGGGTACAGCGCTCAAGCTGGGCAAACATGTGGTCGTTGTCGGGGCGGGTAACACCGCAATGGACTGCGCTCGTGCGGCGTTACGCGTTCCAGGCGTAGAAAAAGCAACGATCGTTTACCGTCGTTCACTACAAGCGAGGCCCGCATGGCGCGAAGAGTATGAAGAAGCGTTGCACGACGGCGTAGAGTTCCGTTTCCTGAATAATCCGGAACGTTTCGATGCTGATGGCACCTTAACCTTGCGCGTTATGTCGCTTGGCGAACCGGATGAGAAAGGTCGTCGTCGTCCGGTTGAAACCAATGAAA
>NZ_JAVUPQ010000377.1:0-998 GCF_032029835.1 Escherichia sp. AM3
GTTTTATAGGGGAAAGCCCGGTAGTGGTTCATGGGATCAAAACGGTAAAGGGGACACGTGGGTACAAAATCAGATGGTCAGGTTGAAGTGGATGATAACGGCTATGTAATGGGCAGTTCAGAAAAGGGAGCTTATTTCAGAGTTCATGCCAGTAAATCGGAAACAGATCATAATTTGGGACTGCATATACAGCTTGTATTTGAAAATGGTGAAATCAGATATTCAACCCACCATGAAAATCGCCTGCTCCTGATTCTATTTAATGATACGAATACGGAAACAATTGGCTTCGACGCTCTGAAACGCTTGCCTGATCCACCACGGGAGCTTCCATTCTGGTCTGATTCGTTTATTCATCTTCATGACGACTGGTGTGCTCTTATTAAATATGGTCACTCGTCTCCTAAGCTAGCGGACCTGTCATCCGGCCTTCATATACAGGAAATAATTGAGGCATTCTGATATGGATACCATTCTTTTAACCGGGCTGTTTGCTGCATTTTTCACAACGTTTGCGTTCGCTCCCCAGAGCATAAAAACTATCAGGACACGCAATACCGAAGGTATCTCCGTTGTTATGTATATCATGTTCCTGACAGGTGTAATCTCATGGATAGCGTATGGCATTATGCGATCTGATTTTGCCGTACTGATCGCCAATATTGTCACACTGTTTCTGGCTGCACCAGTGCTTGTAATAACACTTATCAACCGCAGGAAAAAACACGTATGAATATTGCAATCATCGGCGCGGGTCCTGCCGGCATCATTTCTGCCCGTAATGCGATTAAAGCAGGTCACTCCGTGGTTCTGTTTGAGAAGAATACCCGAATTGGGGAGATCTGGAACCCCTGGAGTGGTGGCGCTTACCGTAATGCCTGTATGCAGAACTCTCGTTATACATTTCATTATACTGGCTTTCCCCCTGGCGATATCGATGAATTTCTAGGAGTGGAACAGGTATTCAGATATCTTTCGGCCGTGGCCGGAGAGGATGC
>NZ_JAVUPQ010000378.1:0-997 GCF_032029835.1 Escherichia sp. AM3
CTCGCTAAAGACTGCCGGGATATGATTTTTCTTAACTATATCAACAACCTTACGTACCTGCTGCGGTGTTCCTTGTTGATCGGCATTAATCGGCCACAGATAAAGCTCTTTTAGCCCCAAATCGCGTGCGAGATAAGAAAAAGCCCCTTCACTGGTGACCATCCATCGCTGATTCTCAGGGAGTTCCGCAATCTGCTTACGCAGGGGGGCAAGGGTTTGGGTAATCTTGGCTTTATAAGTATCGGCATTACGTTGGTAGGTTTGTGCATTTGCCGGATCGTATTTTATAAACGCATCACGAATATTATCGACGTAAATCAGAGCATTATCTGGCGACATCCAGGCATGGGGGTTAGGTTTGCCCTCATAGGGCCCTTCGGTGATCCCTACTGGCGTCACACCCGAAGAGACAATTACTTCTGGAACCCCATTGAGATGCTGGTAAAAGCGTTGGAACCACAATTCCAGATTCATACCATTGGCGAGAATCAGTTGTGCCCCCTGCGCACGTTTAATATCGCCAGGGGTAGGCTGATACTCATGAATTTCTGCACCAGGCTTGGTTATGGATGAGACTTCTGCAGCATCTCCAGCCACGTTTTTGGCCATATCTGCGATGATGGTAAAAGTTGTAATGACCTTGAATTTTTCAGCTGCACTCGCCTGAAATGCTATCGAGCAGGTGAGGACTAGGCACCCCAAGAGCATGGTTACTTTTTTTATTGAGAGCATGATTTAGTACCTATAGTGAGCAAAATTAGAATAAACATAGCAACTACTATGTTTTATAGCAGAAGCTATAAAATGTAAATAATTATCATTAGCGATTATAAGATCCCAACACAGGGATTAGGTTATTTCCTGCTGACGATGTGGTATTGAGGATAAAAGTTGGGCAGCGCTTTGGCTTTAAAATGAACTTGTTCAGGACGATTGGTAATGGCAAAGCAAAAATAATGTAGGTTATTGGCAAGTTCTCTAGGACGCAGGAGAGCAT
>NZ_JAVUPQ010000379.1:0-991 GCF_032029835.1 Escherichia sp. AM3
GTGTGATTTCATAAGTAATAACTTCTTGATTATTACGTTAGTGTTTTTAAGTATTGCTCAAGGGCTACTCTGACGATGGCACTTACATTTTTTGGATCTTTACCATTGCGTTTATTCCTCAATGCCAGATCTTCTATTGTGACAAGCATGCTTTCACCAAGAGAGATTGTCGTCCGACATTGTTTTTCTGGTTCGGGTTTTTCCGGCGCGCCGTATGGTTTATCCGCAAGGCGCTGAGCCAGAGCCTCTGCTTGTTCTACCGTAACTGCAGCTCTGTTTAATGCTTGCTGGCTGGGTTTCTTCACCATGGGCCAAATACCTCATTCATTAAATGTTCAATTTCTGCTCTGGCTGCTGTATTGTTCGTTTCTACTACACCGGTGCCGTTGCTCATGCAATCGCGATAGACTTTTCTGAAACAAATAACTGAATCCAGGACTTGAATTGTTGGGAATTCTTCAAGATATTCAAGGAATTCTTTTCTCTCATTTCCCCTCAAAACCGGATTGGTTGTTGCCATACTTTGTAAACAATAAACCTTAAGTTCCGGGTTAAGGTTACGCATTGCGTCTATCTGTTGTTCTAGTTCTGTAAGAGTATCCAGATCTGGTTGAGAACACTGTAGTGGCGCAATTATTTGATGTGCGACAACTCCACTCGTTATGAATTCCTTTGAGTTTCTTCCTGCGACATCCACTATTACATCATCGAACTTTTCATTCAGAGCCTGTAGTGTTTGTGTCAGGTTATCAAATTTCTCAACAAGGGTTATTGCTGGTAACAGTCCTGCAGCTTCTCGTTCTGCATGATGTTTTGCGGCTGTTCGTTGTAGATCTCCGTTTAACAGGCAGACTTCCCTTCCTTTATTTGCGAGAGCAATAGCCAGGTTTGATGCAATGGTAGTTTTCCCTGAACCACCTTTGTTCCCACCAACTACAGTAATCATTGCAACCTCATAAATGTGATGTGTGAAGTATGATGATATTTTGAC
>NZ_JAVUPQ010000380.1:0-990 GCF_032029835.1 Escherichia sp. AM3
CCAATAAGCGGAGCGCCACGAACCCACATCTCCTGAATAGCCGTAGCGGCCATTTCCGCAGAGGTAAGCGCCACCACCTCGAACTTAAAAGGCAACTTAGTCTGATCGATGATTTCTACCGCTTTTCCATCCCCGGAAACCCAGACCGTACGATAGTGTTTACCTTTAATATTCATAATGACCTCTTACTTAACCTTCGCAGACTGGATGACGGAATCCATATGTTTAAACTGGCGGGCATTGACGATAAGATCGCGCGCCATGGTCAATGCACGTCGTTCACATCCTGCGCGAAGCTCTGTATTTTCAATCTGTTTCAGCTCGGCAACGCCAGCAAAACCAATGATCCGGCGATTCATTTCCATGCCGGCATTCACCAGGGAATCTTCAAGCAGCGTGGCAAAAAACTGATCCTGTGCGTCCTCAAGAGCGGCCCTGTTCTGTTGATACATTTCTGTCGGCCACGCGTCGCCCTGTGTTTTGTTGTCCCAGAGCTGGCGGAACTCCCGGGTGAAAACGGACCAGGTTTGGACAATCTGCTGAAGCAGCCATTCCTGATAGTCAGCGCGACGTTGCTCATTCGCATCCCACCCAGGGCGTGAGAAGTACGCCAGCAGGAGGTTGCCAATATAGTTGCCGATATCAAACGCCATTGGCCCCATGAAACCGAACTCCGGATCAATCACTTTGGTATCCGTGTCGGTCACCATGATTGAGCCTGAATGAAGGTCGCCATGTAACAATGCCTGCGCTTCTGTCATAAATTTGTACTTATAACGCATGGCAACCTGGATCATCTCTACATCAGCCCAGGCCTTATGGACGGCATCGTCCAGCTCAGGAGAAGTCCAGTTATTCCGTTCAGCGTTGTAATAGGGCTCTGTGAAGATCAGATCTTCCGTAATTTTGCACAGCTCATGATTCAACGCGAACTCGGCAGTAAGCGCTTTTTTCTGTTCTGCTGACATGCCAATGTCAGACGTATTGAAG
>NZ_JAVUPQ010000381.1:0-990 GCF_032029835.1 Escherichia sp. AM3
AAAGGTTATGAACCTTCACTCGAAGGACACTCAAAACTACCAGACATAAAATCCGTAATAGCTATTGCTGAGATTTTCTCAAAAGATGAAAACCAATTGTCTACAAGGGACATTTTCACTACTTCTGTTCTTGCACTACTCATGTGTGCTCCTGGAAGAATTTCAGAAATTTTAAGTCTTCCAGCGGATTGTGAGTTTACTGAAAAAGATGACAAAGGCATTGAACGATATGGTCTAAGATTTTTTTCAGCAAAGGGTTATGCTGGGGATATCAAATGGATTCCTACAGTAATGGTCCCTATAGCTCAAAAGGCGATAGCCCGATTAAAAAAACTGTCCAACCATGCAAGGTCTGCCTCAAGAACAATGGAAGCCCAAGGCACTGAGTCATCCAAATATGCACTCGTTACCACAAAGCCTCAGAATTTTCCTTGGTATGATGAGGAAAAAAGAATTAAATATTCAAATGCTTTATGTCTTTTATTTGACAGGCAACTGTGTCAGAAGACAAGAAAATATTTTACATCTTTTTTCAGACCCACTGCTGATTTTTTTAGAATGGATATTAATGCTATTGCAAGTATTAAAGGCACAACAAACCTGTTCAAAAGACACGGCTATATAAATGAGGATGGTATTCCCTATTCTATTAGAACTCATCAATTAAGGCATCTGTTGAATACTTTTTCTCAAATTAATGGCATGGATGAGTTTAGCATCGCTCGATGGTCTGGAAGAAAGTTGGTCTCACAAAATGTTTCCTATGATCACCGATCACACTTACAAATGACACAGCCCATAAGCGAAAAAACGACAATCGAGGCAAGTAATAGCCATAGGAAAAAAGAAATAGCTATCATGGACATAACCGATTTCGATTCATTGAATGATGGAGCTGTGCTCGTTACTAAGCATGGTTACTGCAAGCACTCATATGCTTTTGACCTATGTGGTTATTATCCAATACAAGACTCTGGAAAGGATGATGAC
>NZ_JAVUPQ010000382.1:0-989 GCF_032029835.1 Escherichia sp. AM3
GTTTGGTATATGGCATTTCGATGTAACTGTTTCCGTCTTTTGACGTAAAGCTACGGATAGTTGGGGGATCAGACAGATTAAAGTTCATCTGCAACTGGAGATTGCCTGTTTTCTGAATTAAAGGCAGCAGGGTCATATTGAATCCAGTGGTGATCATGCCCGGTGTTAATGTTGTTGTTGCTCCTACATCCGTAGTCGTAGTTGTTGCTGACTGGGCGACGTAAACTGTCTGATCTGCCATCTGGATAGGTACCGGCGTCAGGTTTGTGACCGTGCTTTCTTGTGAAGTTACAACGCTGACATCGCCTTGTTCACTCAGTGCTTTAATCAGAAGGCTGGAACCGCTGAATTTGGCGGCATTCCCTGTTGCCGTATCCAGAATTGATACGCCTGCAGATGTAGCGCCTGTAAAATCTCCGCTTGCATTGTTCAACGTTGCTCCGGCGGAATGTAGCGATTTGTAAACAAGATTCCAGTCCAGACCGAACTGCTCGTTTCTGGTATTGCTGACGCTCAGAACCTGTACGTTCAGGGCTACCTGGCGGTTCATAATACTGTTTTGTTCGTCCACATATCGTGCGACGGCTTCCTGGACAGCAGGAGTATCAGTGACTGTTAGCGTTGAGCTCGATGCAGATAACCAGTAACGGCCTTTTTCTGGTGTCAGCATCGCTTCAATAGTTTTCCGGATGTCTTCATACAGGTCGTATTCCTGACCGACGGTTGTGCTCTGAGAGGACGTAGCATCACCGGATGCTGAGTTATCCTGGCCTCCTGTTGCCCCCATTGTGCTTGTTGAGCCAGAGCTGACACTGGAACTGCTGCTGGTTTTGGTGTTCAGCATATGAAGTGGATACGTTCTGGTTTCAGTCAGATAGAATACAATCCGACCATTATCCATGCGCCAGTACAGACCACTCCGGCTGGCCATCAGATCCAGAAGACCATTGATATCTCCCTGCCACATGAGGTTATTCAGCGTTAATGGC
>NZ_JAVUPQ010000383.1:0-987 GCF_032029835.1 Escherichia sp. AM3
GGCAATCACTTGTCGTTACTGGTTTCGATCAGAACAATACGACGACAAGTAAAGCCGGTACGTTTACGCCAGCAAATCCATTATTTGGTGGTTCACAAACCGGGAAAAATGAACGCAGCACGCTTGTGATCATCATTACCCCAACTTTCCCATCAGGAGGCAATAATGGCTGATGAAGATATCAACCCGGTAGTGCTTCTCGCAGATCCTAAAGTAAATCATCGCGTGTGGGCTGCCTGTCTTAAATGGACTCCTGTCGTAAAAAAACAGCGCGTCCCCTCACATCATAAACACAAGTCTCATGTAAAACCCAGACGGCTTACCTCCCTGAAAGTGACTGTAGGCAGCAGAAATTCCCGTGGAAAGATCAGCCGCCTTACCGGCACAGGAATACTGACCAGGCCAGAACGCAATCATTATTTTTCCCTGGCACTGGCTTTCTGCTCATGGGTCAGAAATGGATACGGTGTCTTCCGGTACAGCGATAAGGAGCTCTTATTCCTTGCTTCCATTAATGGCCAGCCTGCCGTTATGGCTGACTTATCAGGAAATGATGCCGATGTTGCCCAAAAGGTCAGCCTTTTTCTGGCGATGAACGAAGAGCCCCCCGAAAAATGGCAGGTTGTATCGTCTCTGGAACATCCTGATAACTGGGAAAGTATTATTACCCGGTTATCATCAGCAGACCTCCGCCGTTGCAAACTTACTGTCGGCAATCGCAGCAAATTCACACTGCCTGCCGTACTGTTTTTAGTAGCAGCCGGCGCAGGCACAGTATTCTGGATGACTCAGCCAGAGCCTGATGTCGGACCGACCGCCGAGGAGATAGCTGCACGGGCAAGATTACAGTTTAAAAAGCCCGAACCACCACCGGAGCTCCCGCATCCATGGGCGTCACAACCTGTAATCAGTGATTTTCTGAAAGCCTGCGCGGACCTTCGAAAACCATCACCGGTCGCGCTAGAAGGCTGGAAACTTACCGGTGGA
>NZ_JAVUPQ010000384.1:0-983 GCF_032029835.1 Escherichia sp. AM3
CTTTTTGCTAAAGGACTTATCAGAGACTTAGGCGAGGCCGGCACGTCGTGGCTGCCGACCACCTCTTCCCGCTCCCTCTACTGTGCTACCAGCCGCGATATGATCAAGTTCTCCCTGAGCGTTCGGCTGACCAACTCCGTCCGTACTCTGTCTGTGAAAGAGGTGGAGCGAGGAATGCGCCTGGCACGTCTGGCGCAAACCGACGGCTGGCAGATGCTACAGGCCCGCTTCCCTACTTTCCGGGTAATGCAGGAGGACGGCTGGGCCGGGCTGCGCGATCTTAACGGCAACATCATGCAGGAAAGTTTGTTTTCCCTGCGTGAAAACCTGCTGCTGGAGCAGCCGCAAAGCCAGACCAACGTTCTGGTTTCCCTGACTCAGGCCGCACCGGATGGCGGTGATTCGCTGCTGGTTTCGGCGGTAAAACGCCTGAGCGATCGCCTCGGTATCACTGTGCAACAGGCCGCCCACGCATGGGTCGATGCTTACTGTCAGCAGGTGCTGAAGCCTCTGTTTACGGCTGAAGCGGATTACGGCCTGGTGCTGCTGGCGCATCAGCAAAATATTCTTGTGCAGATGCTTGGGGATCTGCCGGTCGGATTTATTTACCGTGACTGCCAGGGCAGCGCGTTTATGCCTCACGCGACAGAGTGGCTCGATACCATTGACGAGGCGCAGGCGGAAAATATTTTCACCCGTGAGCAGTTGCTGCGCTATTTCCCTTATTACCTGCTGGTTAACTCCACTTTTGCCGTAACTGCTGCGCTGGGTGCTGCCGGGCTGGACAGCGAAGCGAATCTGATGGCTCGTGTACGAACATTGCTGGCTGAAGTGCGTGACCAGGTGACTCATAAAACCTGTCTCAACTATGTTCTGGAAAGTCCGTACTGGAACGTAAAAGGTAACTTTTTCTGTTATCTGAACGATCATAACGAGAACACCATCGTTGACCCTTCGGTGATCTATTTTGATTTCGCTAACCC
>NZ_JAVUPQ010000385.1:0-975 GCF_032029835.1 Escherichia sp. AM3
GTATACAACAGGCGAGAAAGGCGGTCTTCTGATATACGTACTTTATGTAATTTTGACCATACCAGAATGTCGATCATGGGAATGAGTCTGTAATTAATGATTTTCTTAATCGTTCCATAACCAAAGCGAATAGCTTCCGTTACATCTGGTTCTATGCCACGCACTTTACGCCATTGAGGAAGTGCAGCCTTTAGGGATTCAGCGATCTCTTCATCTGTCCCGTTTGCTAGGTCGATTTCGACCATGACAGTATCCCTGAACAATTTTGGCAAAACTTCCGATACAGGGCTATCGAGGAATTCTCTGTTAACAGAATACTCATCGCTTCCATCCCAAAAAAACAGTGAGTTCCGTAATCCAACTATGCTGAGTTGAGCCAGTCTTTCGGTTGTCGTCAAAAAGAAGTGCGGGGGCTGGTAAAGAGTATCCTCTCTTGTGAGATAGCCGAGATGCTTTTCTGTGATGAGAAAGGGCTTTCCAGTGAAGATCCTGTCGATGTAGAGCCTTACGGCTTCTGCTTCAAATTCTTCATGATATGGTTTGAAGAACAATGTCCTTGCCAGCAATTCATGGTAGAGGTGTATAAGCGGAAGCTCTTCGAATCCGCGATATGTATCTATATCCAGCCACTTCTTCACCTCTCTCGTATGTTCAACTGACCAGTTTTTCATAACGATCTCCAACAGGCATTAGACTTAATGTATGTAGCAAACGTAATCGACATGTTAAAGGAAGACCAATGAAATGAGTTCAGATGCCATCAGGAAGTTGAACCAAAAGGTTTGATATTTTTTGATACAGTTCGCTAACGGACTATTTTCAGGGGTTTATGCCGTTACGATTTATGGTTCCTTTATAGAACCAAAGGTAAAGTCAGAAACAGCAGTTATCTAGAAAATTCAATCAAATAGATATCTAGTTACAGGGACGCCAGCCCACCAATCATGATTGGACGGTGTAAGGACAACACCAACA
>NZ_JAVUPQ010000386.1:0-969 GCF_032029835.1 Escherichia sp. AM3
GGCAAATATAATGATGTTGTTAGCATCAGGTCAAGACTTTTATAATCAAAACTCTTATACTTTCGGTGTAACTTATAATGGGGTTGATTATGATTCTACATCTCCACTACCTATTGCAGCACCTGTATGTATTGATATAAAAGGAGCCGGAACCTTCGGGAATGGCTACAAAAAGCCCGCAGTCTGTAGTGGCGGTCCTGAACCGCAATTATCAGTAACTTTTCCAGTACGAGTGCAGCTATATATTAAGCTAGCTAAAAATGCCAATAAAGTAAATAAAAAACTTGTATTACCTGACGAATATATAGCACTTGAATTTAAAGGTATGAGCGGAGCAGGTGCTATAGAAGTAGATAAAAATCTGACCTTCAGGATTCGCGGATTAAATAACATTCATGTCCTTGACTGCTTTGTTAATGTTGATCTGGAACCAGCTGATGGCGTTGTCGACTTTGGTAAAATAAATTCCCGAACAATTAAAAATACCAGCGTGAGTGAGACGTTTAGCGTAGTCATGACCAAAGATCCGGGTGCGGCCTGTACTGAGCAGTTTAATATTTTAGGGAGTTTTTTCACTACGGATATTTTGAGTGATTATAGCCATCTGGATATAGGTAATGGTCTGCTATTGAAGATATTTCATAACGATGGAACAGCAACGGAATTTAACCGCTTCTCACAATTTGCTTCTTTTTCATCGTCTAGTGCGCCTTCGGTCACCGCACCATTCAGGGCAGAACTGAGTGCGAACCCGGCAGAAACGGTTGTTGAGGGACCGTTTAGTAAAGACGTAATCCTGAAAATCACCTATAACTAGTATCTAATACAAACACTAAAACGGGCCATCAGGCCCGTTATATCAGTGCTCTAACTCCAGCTCTCTTGCCTGCATCATCTGTTGACAATACCAGGCATAACGTGCGCAAAACCAGGTTCTATGTTCTTCATCCATGTTACCAGTAACGGCCA
>NZ_JAVUPQ010000387.1:0-962 GCF_032029835.1 Escherichia sp. AM3
AATCGCCGCCCGCGTTCTCTTTGCAGTCGGCCTGCCAGGTGACATAGGTTTGTTTGTTGCGACCAACGCCTTGTTCACTGGTCCATAGCGGGAACGGTTTGCCACGCAGATCGAAGTAGGAAAACTGTTCGCCGCAGCCGTAGATATGGTCCTCTGGTTGAGCGGCAAGGCGCAGCCAGATACGGTTGTGGTTAAGGTTGTCGTTTTGTAGTTCCAGCAATAAACGCCCCTGATCGTCGGCAGAGATATTCAGCGTGGCGCTAATGTCAGAACCACGGCTGAAATGAATTAACCAACCATCCGGTGACTGGCTGACGATGGCGTCGGTAAGCGCAATTTTCTCCTGTAGTTTATCTTTAATGCTGAAATTACCGCGGAACATATCGATATCCGCTATACCTGAGCCAATCCATAAACAAGGATTATCTTTGCTATGGGTTAAAATAAGACGTTGTTGAAAATGTAGGGTAAAACTGTCGTTATTCTGATGAAATTGAAAATCTAATAACTGTGGACGTGACGTATCCATAACTAATCTCCATAGAGTTGAGAACGAGATTGTTGCCTTCCTGTTATTACAGGCTTATGTAAAATGATTCTCATAAAACTGATATATAAAAACTTTACAGAAGCTGAGCTGTTTTTAACTTAATAAATTGAAGATACATAATGTTGCCTTTAGCGAGTGAAATGTTCTTCAATGATTTTGACTGCTAATCAATACAAGTTATTTTCTCTGTCCGTAAATATTAAAAAACAGGCGGTGCGGTTTTCCTGATTCCAGTAATAATAAGTCGATACCTGAATTAAAGGCGTTAGGCGGGCAACTCATAGGTTCAACTGCCAGTCCCTGACGCTGTAATTTTTCACCGCTATAAACCTGCACCCAGAGTTGATCGGAACAAAGGCTTACCGAAAGCGCCTGCTGTGGATGGGTAATGGTCATTTCCCACAAATCATTA
>NZ_JAVUPQ010000388.1:0-960 GCF_032029835.1 Escherichia sp. AM3
ATACTCAAATTTACCGTCGGTCCACTGGAGCTATGGGCGCTGAACTCATCGCCAAAAGACAGTGCCCTGCGTAAAACGCTGACAAATAAGTTAGGTTCAGTTCGGGCACGTAAGATTCTGGCCGAAAACTTCCCCAGAGGTTCTGCAACGTCATTAATTGAGCACCGGGCGGGCCAACATAACAGTGACAATGTTATTGAAGATCTGGCCTCGGAGCTCATCCGAAAACAGGGATACAATCTCTGATGTGTACAATTCATATCACCCCACGCTGCCGGAGACCTGCCAGAGGGCAGGTATTTCTTAAAAAACTTGAGGTAAAAGGTGACAGTTTCTCATTCACTCTGCCGTCACGTGTCTTCAGGTTACATCCGGCCCCCAATCCCAGAGTGATATACGCCTCGGATGCCAGAACACAGGGAAAGGTTACAGGCATGCGGCTGTTGTTGCCGTCCAGCACAGATGAGCTGATAACAACGGCAATATGGCAGGTTTCTGTCCCGGATGAAGCACCATTCGACGTTCAGCATGTCATCCAGTGGATACTCCCTTCACCGCTGGCTTCGCTGATGTCCGATGATACCTGGTTATGGCCATCCGTTCCCGGAACGCCGGCACTGAGTGCCGGTGACTGGCCTGTTATGGATACTGACCCTTCCACCTTACGGCGCGTCAGACGTCGTTCTTTCAGCATCATCGATAACCGGAACAGGAAAGGTTATATCACCAGGCGATATCAGTGTTTCCCACTGGCCCCACTACCTGAAGACAGAAAATACGACAGCCTTCCTGACCTTGTGCTCCACCCCGAGCAGGAGACAATAAAATGCAAAGAAAAACATTACTCGCAGCCCTTATAGCTATCCTGAATGGAACGGCATACCAGGCTCATGCTTATTCAGTCACCGTCGTCGCCAGCCGTCCCGTTGAACAGCAGGTCGTCCCCAGACTGGAGGCCAT
>NZ_JAVUPQ010000389.1:0-956 GCF_032029835.1 Escherichia sp. AM3
TACGCCGTGGGTCGATGTTTGATGTTATGGAGCAGCAACGATGTTACGCAGCAGGGCAGTCGCCCTAAAACAAAGTTGTACGTAGAACTCGAAGGCAATTTAAGTATGAAAGAAAAGGTAGTTGTTGATAAAGCGATTTCACTCTATACCGAATCATTCGGCGACCCGGCCCATGAACCCATTATTCTGATCATGGGGGCAATGTCGTCTGCGGTGTGGTGGCCTGATGAGTTTTGTTCCCAACTTGCCAAAATGGGTCGCTATGTGATCCGGTACGACCACCGTGATACCGGGAAATCAACAAGCTATGAGCCAGGTCAGGCTCCATATTCCGTTGAAGAATTAGCAGATGATGTGGTTCGCGTCATTGATGGTTATGGTCTGGAAGCTGCTCATTTAGTCGGCATGTCTTTGGGGGGATTTCTTTCCCAGCTTGTAGCTCTCAAGTATCCGAAACGTGTGAAGAGCTTGACGCTGATTGCTTCAGAACGGCTTGCAGATGCAGATCCGGATATGCCCGCTTTTGATCCTGCCATCATTGAGTATCACCAACGGGCGGAATCGCTGGATTGGTCTGATAGAGATGCTGTCGTCGCGTATCAGGTCGGAGCGTGGCGAATCAACTCAGGTACTGCGCATGCTTTTGACGCTGAGAAGATACAAAACATCGCTGAGTTAAATTTTGATCGCACTCCGAATATCCTGACAACATTCAACCACACTACTTTAGGTGGTGGCGAGAGATGGCTCGGGAGATTAAATGAGATAGCTGTACCAACTTTGATCATTCACGGCACGGAGGATCCTGTACTTCCTTATGTGCATGGGTTGGCACTGAAAGATGCGATTCGTGGTTCAAAAATGCTGACACTCGAAGGCACGGGACATGAGTTGCATCATGAAGACTGGCCGAGGATTATCCAGGCGATTAAGGGGCAAACGTCATAGCTATCGGT
>NZ_JAVUPQ010000390.1:0-947 GCF_032029835.1 Escherichia sp. AM3
TTTTTAATGCTCTCGCTCTGACTGTAAACAGTCAATCATTTGATGATTAATCTTAGCGCAAATCTGCGATCTGATAGACTTCGCTGCTTTCCCTTCTTCCAACGGCAATAACGAGTAAAACGACTTTCTCATCAATGACTTGGTATACAAGTCTGTAGCCAGATGCACGAAGTTTGATTTTATAGCGATCAGCATGACCATGTAACCGGGCTGCGGGTACGCGTGGATTTTCCAGCCGTTCTGCCAGTTTCTTTTTGAATTGTTCACGGATGGTGTGGCCGAGTTTCTGCCATTCCTTCAGTGCTCTACGGTCAAAAGCCAGTTCATAGGTCATCCAGGTTAACCTTCACAATTTCCGGGTTTTTCATGCGCTCATCAGCAACAGCGTTTAACTCAGCATCTTCAGCGAGTTCCCGATAGTAGGCGTAAAGTTTTGGTGGAACGCAATAGAACGCCGGTTCGTTTCGGTTCAGGATCGCAACAGCGTCCCCTTCACCTTCAGCTACGGTTCCCATAGGATTTTTTTTCAGGTCAGTAATACTGGCCGCTGTGGTTGTCAGAATTTGATAGCTCATAAGCCCTCCGCTTGTCTCATTGGCATAATAGCATCTTTAAAAGCACTCTTAAAAGTGCTTATGTTGAGAAAAACATCAGAACAGGTGAGATATGGCTCTTTCCGACATCGCCTTAAAACGCTCTGTAACGCGTTCTGAGCGTTTTTTCCCGTTTCGTTGTAGTCAGCTACGGTTTAACGGTTTTTAACGCCGCTCAACGCTTTTTAGCGGCCTTGTTGCTGTGATCTGTTGCCATGATCCGGATAGGAGTTCAATCTTGATCAAAATTTCCTCAAGGCAACGACTGTTTTGTAAATACCCTCTAAAACGCGCTGTATCGCATTCTGAGCGATTTTTTCGATTTCGCATGTTTTCACCATGGTTGTATCGAAC
>NZ_JAVUPQ010000391.1:0-940 GCF_032029835.1 Escherichia sp. AM3
ATATCTGTGTTGGCGATCAGCACGCCGTCCACATCCAGTTCGCTCATGTCATTGACTATGACAGAGACTGAAAGCTGTTTTTCGTGTGCCTGTATGAGCAGGTTTTTCAGCAGAGTGGTTTTCCCTGCGCCGAGGAAGCCATTGAGAATGATGACAGATGTTGTTTCCATATCAGCAGTACACCAGTTAGTTAGCGAGGAAGGCGCTTGGTGGTACAAAGAGCATCCGGATTGAATCGCATAACGTCGACGGGAGTTGTTGTCGTTTTTCCTGTGAGGTCTCAACCTGCCACAGAACGCACCGGATTTATTGGTATTTAGTCTCCATCAGCATAATTATCACCATTTTTATCTCCGGGGGAAGATTTGTTCTGAACAGGAGTGGGAGGTGTGACCTCCTGAAAGTAATTACAGATTGCTAGTTGTTGTATTTTTATTCGAATATGTCTCTTCGTATCAGTGATAGCACCTAGATAAAGTATATTCCAGGAGCGTTATCTGTTCTAGATATCAGAGAGTCAGTCATTTGTAAAAAAGAGAGCTGCATCATTCTATTTTTCCTGTCTATTCACCCTGTTGTCGTATCTAAAAGACATCCGTTCCGAGGATGTCGGGCACCCGTTCTGTACTAAGATACATAGCTTTTGGGTCTGCACTATTTGGAACCGACAGAAGTCTGTCTGTGATATCCGCATTTTTCTGTGTGCGATATATTCCGAAAAACTTCAAACCACTTAAAAGAGGTGTTTCCGGAGGATAAGTTCGACCAGGGAATAGTGTTTCCTGGTAAGTGTGGCGGAGCCAGTTCACCAGGAGTATCTTTCTTATCCAGTTATACTGGATTTTATTAGATGATCACCCTACCCTGCAGCAGTACGCTGACGGTGTTTTTTTGGGAGAACCATTATGAATAACGTCATCTTTGATTGGTATTTATCTAG
>NZ_JAVUPQ010000392.1:0-935 GCF_032029835.1 Escherichia sp. AM3
CTCCACAAGGGTAGAGCTACCCTGCATTTCGGCAGGATCACGCTATTAGGCGTGACATCCAGTAGTTTTAAAGAACAATTGCGCTTTGTCAGCGCCAAAGCCTGTTAAAGAACATTCCGCTTTTCAGCAGCGTAGAAGGCTCAATACACCTTCGTTTATAAAAGAGCGATTGCCCTTCTCCAGGGCTAACTGTTAAATAGCAATCCTCTGTGAGTTTTTATCAATCTACTCCCCTATACTTTAGTAAACCTCTGTATACTTGTCCAGTTGTTTCATGCGTGTTTTTCAAACACCATATGCACCACATTTCCGCCATGCTCGAGAGAATCCATATAGTCGGCATACCATTGAAGCATCTCCCGCCTTCCATCCAGATATTGCGCATGGTTGTATGTGCCACGAATTGAGTTCTTATCAACGTGAGCGAGCTGAGTTTCTATCCACGCAGTGTTATAGCCCTGCTCATGCAAAATCGTACTCATAGTGTGCCGGAACCCATGACCAGTTACACGTCCAGCGTAGCCAATGCGCTTAAACACTTGGTTTATGCTGGCCTCACTCATTGTTTTCCTTGGATCATTGCGCCCGGGAAACATAAGAGGGTAATTGCCTGTTATTTCTCTAATCTTCCCAATAAGCGAAAGAGCCTGCTCAGACAATGGCACAATATGAGGCCGCCGCATTTTCATACGTGAAGCGGGTATCTCCCAGATAGCCTTGTTGAAATCAATTTCATCCCATAATGCGCCACGTAGTTCGCCAGTTCGCAAGCCGGTGATAATCAGTAGACGAGCCGCCATAACAACCAATGCGCTTCCTGAGTAACTGGACAATGCCTTGAAAAAATCAGGTAATTCTTTGGCTGTAAGGAAAGGGTAATGATTAGATTCATGGCCTTGCATCGCGCTAGTAAGGTCTGGTGCAGGGTTATACTC
>NZ_JAVUPQ010000393.1:0-930 GCF_032029835.1 Escherichia sp. AM3
CATTTTACAGTTAATGGCACCAGTAATACGCCGATGAGGATGCATCCCATACTGAAGAATCCCATCCACGACAATAAATTAATATCATTCAGCACATACTGGGTGTAATAGACCTGAATCGCCAGTTTGATATTAAATGCCGCCAGGGTACACAAGTTAGCAATGCATAAAACCAGCAATGGCGGATTCCGAAATATCGCGCAAAATGATTTGAGAATACTGGCTTTATGTCCGGTTGGCGTTGTGTCCACATAATGCTCTTTGACGCCTCTGTAGCACAGCATCATAAAAATAAAGCCGCCAATGGAGAACATAAGTGCCGCACAGGCATAACCGACGGTTGAGTCAGAAAAAAGCGACTGCAACGGAATAAACGCCACGGTACAAATCAATAGCCCTATGGTTGCACCACCCTGGCGGTAAGCCGCGAGCTGCGCGCGCTCATTCGGGTTTTTGGTAATTGCCGGGATCATCGCACCATACGAGCAGTTCATCAGACTGTATGAAAGTCCAAACATCATAAACAGCGCGGTGGCAATCGTCGTTTTAACCGGCAAACAAAAGGTGGTGGCGATAAACTGGAGCGTTGCAATTAACGCCGCCGGAACCGCTGCATATAAAATAAAGGGACGAAATTTGCCTTTAGGCCCAATATTTTTCCGCGAGTCGAGTAAAAATCCGGTGAGCATATCGGTAAACGCGGTAAAAAACTTCGCCACCAGAAAGATAATCCCGCCATAGTAAGCAGGCATCCCTAATTCATCGGTATAAAATTTGAGGAGATACAGAGTACCGATGCAGAGCATTAAATTCGAACCGACGTCGCCCATACCATAGGCGATTTTTTCCCGCAGATTCAGTTTTAATGTCAGTGGATTATGGTCAGACATAATCACTCCTTATAACGCCCCGCAGGGCGTCGTGTATTAT
>NZ_JAVUPQ010000394.1:0-930 GCF_032029835.1 Escherichia sp. AM3
CATCAACCACTGCCGTTATCACGACAACCATGCTGAAAAATACCGGCTTTTTGTCCAGCGGCTTTATTGAGACAAACAGCGAGGGGCAGCGGTTACAGGCATATGTAGTTCGAAACGCCCAAAACCCGGAATTACTACAGGCAATGGTTGTATCCAGTGGTGGCACCCCTTATCCAGTGAAAGCACTTATCCAGATGGCTAAGGATATTACCACTGGTCTTGGTGGATATATCCAGGACGGCAAAACAGCCACAGGTGCATTACGTTCATGGTCAGTAGCTTTAAGTAATTATGGTGCCAAAAGCGGTAACGGGCATATAGCCGTACTGTTATCGACAGATGAACTTAGTGGTGCAGCAGAGGACACTGATCGTCTTTACAGATTCCAGGTCAATGGTCGCCCTGACTTAAACAAAATGCACACGGCCATTGATATGGGATCAAATAACCTGAATAACATTGGGGCAGTAAATGCCCAGAC
The DNA here is from genome assembly GCF_032029835.1 of Escherichia sp. AM3. Classification (NCBI taxonomy): domain Bacteria; kingdom Pseudomonadati; phylum Pseudomonadota; class Gammaproteobacteria; order Enterobacterales; family Enterobacteriaceae; genus Escherichia; species Escherichia sp. AM3. Next base: position 482 of record NZ_JAVUPQ010000394.1, read on the forward strand.
TGGTAATTTCAGCGGCAATGTGAATGGTGTAAATGGCACTTTCAGCGGTCAGGTAAAAGGCAATAGCGGAAACTTTGACGTAAATGTCACCGCTGGCGGTGATATCAGAAGTAATAATGGTTGGTTAATTACTCGTAACAGCAAAGGCTGGCTCAATGAAACTCACGGTGGCGGATTTTATATGTCCGACGGATCATGGGTTCGAAGTGTAAACAACAAGGGCATCTATACCGGCGGTCAGGTGAAAGGCGGTACTGTTCGTGCTGATGGTCGCCTTTATACTGGTGAATACTTACAACTGGAAAGAACTGCCGTTGCTGGCGCATCATGTTCGCCTAACGGCCTTGTAGGCCGCGATAATACAGGGGCAAAAATTTAGTGCCAAACCCGTCGGTGGTGAGGGGGTAATAAAATTAATTAAAAAGCATGTAATTTGGACAAATAATACG
>NZ_JAVUPQ010000395.1:0-927 GCF_032029835.1 Escherichia sp. AM3
ACTTCAGGCTGACCTGATGACGGCGACGCATAATATAAAGACGCGGCGTGCGCAGCTCACTGAAGCGCAGGCCAACACCACCCAGGTTTCAGCGGAGCGCGACCGTCTGTTTAAAAATTATCAACGTTACTTGAAAGGCAGCCAGGCGGCGGTGAATCCGTTCTCGGAACGTGACATCGACGATGCGCGGCAAAATTTCCTCGCGCAGGATGCGCTGGTGAAAGGCTCGGTGGCGGAGCAGGCGCAGATCCAGAGCCAGCTCGACAGTATGGTTAACGGCGAGCAATCGCAGATTGTGAGCTTAAGAGCGCAACTTACTGAAGCAAAATATAACCTTGAGCAGACTGTCATTCGCGCGCCGAGCAATGGCTACGTTACTCAGGTACTGATCCGCCCAGGTACATACGCAGCTGCCTTGCCGCTGCGTCCGGTGATGGTCTTCATCCCCGAGCAAAAACGGCAAATTGTCGCCCAATTTCGGCAAAACTCGCTGTTACGTCTGAAACCCGGCGATGATGCGGAAGTGGTGTTTAACGCGCTACCTGGGCAGGTGTTTCACGGCAAACTGACTAGTATTTTACCTGTCGTGCCAGGCGGTTCTTATCAGGCGCAGGGGGTATTGCAATCATTAACGGTCGTGCCCGGCACGGACGGTGTGCTGGGAACCATTGAACTGGACCCTAACGATGATATCGATGCCTTACCCGACGGCATCTACGCCCAGGTGGCGGTTTACTCCGACCATTTCAGCCATGTTTCGGTGATGCGGAAAGTGCTGCTAAGAATGACCAGCTGGATGCATTATCTTTATTTGGATCATTGAGACTTATATCACCTGTGTTTTGCGTGAGCCTGAGTCATACTGATATTTTTCCTCGCACAAAGGACTCGGCATGAAACTCGTCGGTAGCTACACCAGCCCGTTTG
>NZ_JAVUPQ010000396.1:0-925 GCF_032029835.1 Escherichia sp. AM3
ATTTCAATGTAGTTCAGACGATCAGAATCTTTGTAACCTGCTACGTCCAGTGCTTTAGAATAGGAGTAACCGATGGATGGACGCAGACCGAAGTCGAACTGATATTGCAGAACAGCTTCGAAGTTTTGTGTTTTGTTCACAACATCACCGTCGTCGGAATTCATGTTGTGAGATTCACCGTACATCACAGCAGCATAGACGTTGTTGGGATCATATTTTGTTGACAGTGCCCAAACTTCTGCTTTTTCACCTTTACTATCACTAGACTGGAAATCAGTACGGTCAGAGTTTGCGTAAGCACCAGTAAATGAGAAACCGTCAATAGTGTAAGTTACAGATAAACCATGGCCATCGCCATTTGCTTTGTAGTTGCCTGTACCTTCATTTTTACCCTGATATTGCAGAGCAAAATTTAGACCTTCAACCATGCCAAAGAAATCTGTGTTACGATAGGTTGCAACACCGTTGGTACGGTTGGTCATGAACAGGTCAGTACCAGCCCATGAATCACCGCCCCACTCAACAAACATATCAGTAAATGCTTCTGCATCATACGCGACACCGACATTACGACCATAGTCGAATGAACCAAAATCTTTGTAACTCAAACCAGCATAAGCCAAACGAGTTTGGTCAGGGTTGTGTCTGTTTGATGCTTCCAGGTCTAGTTCAAACTGACCGTAACCAGTCAATTCAGGGTTGATCTGAGTTTCACCTTTCACGCCTACACGGGCATAAGAGGTATCTTGAGAATTATCGCCTTTTTCACCATTTTCACGGTCGGTCAGAATGCGCTCACCAACCATCTTGCCGTACAGATCCAGTTTATTGCCATTTTTATTATAAATTTCAGCCGCATTTGCTGCGCCAGCAACTAATAACGCCGGGACCAGCATTGCCAGAACTTTTCTTTTCATTATGTATT
>NZ_JAVUPQ010000397.1:0-916 GCF_032029835.1 Escherichia sp. AM3
GATCGTGCAGCCAATTGCACCTGAACCGATAGCAATCGCAATAATTTCCGGGCTGATGTCGGGATACAGCGGCAGCATGGGTGCAACAATTGCCGTTGCCCCCATCATTGCCACGGTAGCGGAGCCCACTGCCGCATGCAGAATAAGAGCCACTAACCAGGCCAGAAGAATCGGGTGCATATGCATATTGGAGAGAATAACTGCCAGCGTATCAGCGAGACTGCTGCTTTTTAAAATGGCGTTGAATGCGCCTCCGGCCCCGATAATCAGCAAAATATTAGCAATAGAACCGAAGCCATTTTCCGTATGTGTGAGCATCGTCCCCATGCTCATATGCTGGCGTATACCCAACACATAATAGGCGACAAACACGGCGATAAACATGGCAGTGATAGGGTTGCCAATAAACTCAACCAAGATATACAAACCACTCTCACGCGCCATATTCAATTCGGCAATCGTTTTAACCAACATCAGCGCAATGGGTAGCAGTATGGTGAATAACGTTGCGCCTAATGACGGTAGTGTTTTTTCATCGCGAACTTTGAGATCTGCAAACTCTGTGGGTACAGGTTTAAAGGGCAGTCGTTGACCCAGAAATTTAAGGAAAAGTGGGCCACCGATCAGTGATGCCATCAGCCCAACCAGCAAACCGTAGACGATCACCGAACCGATATCTGCGCCCAGCTTATTGGCAACATATAAAGCAGCCGGATGTGGAGGAACCACGCAGTGCACTGCCATCAATGCGGTACATAGCGGAATGGCAAGCTTTAATAATGAGGTATTGGTTTTTTTGGCAATTGAAAAAGCCAGAGGAATCAATAGCACGACGCCCACTTCAACAAACAGCGTGATGCCACAAATCAGGCCAACCAGCACCATAATGACATCAACTGAAAGCCAGCGGCAGCGT
>NZ_JAVUPQ010000398.1:0-915 GCF_032029835.1 Escherichia sp. AM3
CTGCTGTACGACGTAATCCCGAAATTATCGGTGTTGGTGAGATCAGGGATAACGAAACCGCCGACGCAGCGGTACAGGCAGGCAACACCGGGCATTACTGCCTGAGCACCATGCATACGAAATCTCCTGGTGAAACGTTGGCACGTCTTCTTGGGCTGTTTCCCCCTGTCATCAGGGATTCGATGGCCTGGGCTGTCCTGTCACTGTTGCAGTTCATTCTGGTTCAGGTTCTGGTCAGAACAAATGACGGTGGTCGTAAAGCCGTCCGGGAATATATCGTCATTAACGATGAGCTTCGCGACAATCTTTCCGGAATGCCGCATGCAGAGTGGGGGCATCACATTGATGCCATAATCCGGCAGGAGAAGCGCCGTATCCGGGACCAGATTCTGGAAATGTATATCCGGAATGAAGTTGACCGAAGAGAAGCGATTCTTTTTATCCCGCCAGGGGAGTTACGGTCATGAAAAGAGAAGGTTTCTGGCGATATGCAACACCGCCAGTCAACATCCAGGGCGTACCTCTGCCGTTCACCATGATTTATCTGTTTATATGCCCCTTTCCCTCCAAAACAACCTTCTGGATTTGCACCGGCATCATTTTATTTTTCGTTATTCTCGACCGTTCAGGCTGGACTGTCAGGACGATCTGTACTCGCATTTTCAGCATTCTGAGAGGGGCCATCGCCTCCGGTCGTCCATGGTGGTATCGCCACCATACGGAATCACCACGAGACTGGACTGGCCTCGATTAAATTCTGGAGTCTTTATGTCAGGTAAAAAAACTATCGTTACTCTGCTCCGGGTATCGCTACTGGCATGCCCGTTACTGTTCACGACACCATCGTTTGCAATGATCGACACGCCATCCGTGAAGGTCGGCTTTTCTCCTGAAGGAAGCGCATCCGCTCTGGTG
>NZ_JAVUPQ010000399.1:0-914 GCF_032029835.1 Escherichia sp. AM3
CATTCATAGTTTTCATGGTTGATGAGAATTCTTCTTTGACTCTTTCAAAGACCTTACCTTTTTCCATATTCAACAAACCAGCAACATTTTCAAAAATAAAACCGTTTGGTTTTATCTCATTTAAGAGAGATTTATAATGCATAAAAAGTGAATTTCTTGGATCATCCATTGTTCTGGCATTTCCTGCCGTAGAAAATCCCTGGCATGGGGGTCCACCAAGTATCCATAATTGTTTATCAAAATATAATTTCTTAAATCCTGATATTTTATCTGCTATTTTTGAAAAAGTTTCATTATCAGAAATGCTGCCACATAAAACTTCTTTGTGAACATTGTTTGAATATGTTTGTAGATATTTTTCTTCAATATCATTCGCCAATAATGGAGTCCATCCAGCCCATTTGAATCCTAGTCCCAGCCCTCCAGCTCCGGAAAATAAATCGATATAATAACCAGTATTACCTATCGCCTTCTCTATTTCTTTCGCAATCAGAAAAGCTAAAAATGGGGGCACTGCATTACCGATTTGGGTATTAATTGCTGTTTGACCTCCGAAGAAAATAAAATCATCCGGGAACGATTGTAGTCTTGCAGCTTCTCTCTGGGATAGAACACGATCTTGCTCATAGTGAATATGGCAACCATTCCCAGGTCGGTTAAAATATGTATTGATAGTATATGCAGGCATATCTGGAAGTAATCTACCGTAGTATGTTGAACGGCTTCCTTTTCCTTGTGCATAACTATCCCTAATTTGCTCTATTCTTTTAGACGGTACATCTAAAGGAATATTTTTCCAGTTGCCACCTGGCGGTACTGAGTTAACAATCATCATATCCAATTCACTTAGCTTTGCTGCCTTGTGATTGGGAATCATAAATGTTTCACTTTTAGTCATAATGTTGAAAAATCCT
>NZ_JAVUPQ010000400.1:0-912 GCF_032029835.1 Escherichia sp. AM3
TATGTTACTTCCTGTAATTATGGCTGGCGGTACCGGCAGTCGTCTCTGGCCGATGTCTCGCGAGCTTTATCCGAAACAGTTCCTCCGTCTGTTCGGGCAGAACTCCATGCTGCAGGAAACCATCACCCGACTCTCGGGCCTTGAAGTCCATGAACCGATGGTCATCTGTAACGAAGAGCACCGCTTCCTGGTGGCCGAACAGCTGCGCCAGCTCAACAAGCTGTCCAGCAACATTATTCTTGAGCCGGTCGGGCGCAACACCGCCCCGGCCATCGCGCTGGCGGCCCTCCAGGCCACCCGCCATGGCGACGATCCGCTGATGCTGGTCCTCGCCGCCGACCATATCATCAATAACCAGCCGGTCTTCCACGACGCCATCCGCGTTGCCGAGCAGTATGCCGATGAAGGCCATCTGGTCACCTTCGGTATCGTGCCGAACGCCCCGGAAACCGGCTACGGCTACATCCAGCGCGGCGTGGCGCTCACCGACAGCGCCCACACCCCGTACCAGGTGGCCCGCTTCGTGGAGAAGCCGGACCGCGAGCGCGCCGGGGCCTACCTCGCCTCCGGGGAGTACTACTGGAACAGCGGCATGTTTATGTTCCGCGCAAAAAAATACCTCTCTGAGCTGGCCAAATTCCGCCCGGATATCCTCGAAGCCTGCCAGGCCGCGGTGAATGCCGCCGACAACGGTAGCGACTTCATCAGCATTCCGCATGACATTTTCTGCGAGTGCCCGGACGAGTCCGTGGACTACGCGGTGATGGAGAAAACCGCTGATGCGGTGGTGGTCGGTCTCGATGCTGACTGGAGCGACGTTGGCTCCTGGTCCGCACTATGGGAGGTCAGCCCGAAAGACGGGCAGGGTAATGTCCTCAGCGGTGACGCGTGGGTGCACAACAGCGAAAACTG
>NZ_JAVUPQ010000401.1:0-912 GCF_032029835.1 Escherichia sp. AM3
ATATTAAGCAACTGATTCTGGCACTGGAAAATAAACATGCCGATTACCCGCACCAGCTACTGGCCGGATTAATGTCTGCCACTCAGGATTGCCAGCAGGCGACGCGCGCCTTTGCCGAAAAAAGTAGCGTGAGATTCCATAATCAATAAGGAAATTGTATGCGTAAGATAACAACCGCCGAGGCACTGGCGGCGCAAATTCAGGACGGTGCGACTATTGCTATTAGCGGTAACGGCGGCGGTATGGTGGAAGCCGACCATATTCTGGCTGCTATTGAAGCGCGTTTCCTGCAAACCGGACACCCTCGCGACCTGACGCTAATCCACTCGCTGGGTATTGGCGATCGCGACTGCAAAGGCACTAATCGTTTTGCGCACGCAGAGATGCTCAAACGCATTATTGCCGGGCACTTTACCTGGTCGCCCAAAATGCAGGCGCTGGTAAAAAATAACACGATTGAAGCCTACTGCTTTCCTGGTGGCGTGATTCAGGCACTGCTACGGGAGATCGGCGCCGGACGTCCGGGGCTTTTTACCCACGTTGGGCTGGGATCGTTTGTTGATCCACGCAATGGCGGCGGTAAGTCGAATGAATGCACTACCGACGAGCTGGTAGAACTGATTGAAATCGACGGTGAAACCAAACTTCGTTATCGCCCTTTCAAAGTGGATTACGCGATTTTGCGTGGCACTTATGCCGATCCTCGAGGCAACGTCAGCCTTGAAGAAGAAGCGATTGATATGGATAGCTATTCCATGGCGCTGGCAGCACACAACAGCGGCGGCAAAGTGTTCGTACAGGTACGCGATGTGCTGGAAGCTGGCGCGATTGAACCACGCCGGGTCAAATTACCGGGCATTCTGGTTGATGGCATCGTTGAACACCGCGAACAACCACAAACCTATCTTGGCG
>NZ_JAVUPQ010000402.1:0-912 GCF_032029835.1 Escherichia sp. AM3
CTGACAGACTCCAGCAAATCTTCAGGCTTTACTTTCGCTGAAACTGGAGGCGAGAAGACAATATTCTGTGTGATTTTTTTATTTTCTTTACCTTTATCATTCATCACATGCTGAGGATCATTAGCACGATCTATCATGTGCTCTTTAGCTTCCAGAATTTCGTCACCCGTCCATACCCGACCGCTTTCACTCATCACTGGTAGCTCTGACTCACGGCTCATATAATCAATACTGTTCCGAATCCCCTGACGAGTAATAGCACCTCCAGATATTTTGACAACAACCTCCTTACTGGCACCCTTGCGGTTGATACGTTCCTGAACATTGCGGCTATAGTTCTTTCCACCATTTTTGACTTTGTGAGCGAAAGCTGACTTACGACAATTTTCTGATGACTTTCTTTTAACACGATATTCTTTATCAACGTAAACGCCCATAATCACATCTCCACTTTATTTGAAACAGTTCTCCCTTTACATAACATAATGTAATTCTCAAACTGATTCTTAAGATTAAAAATTTCTGTTGTAAGACGCTCCGCATCCTGATAGAAACCATCTTTATCAAGAACCCTGGTCTGATCATTAACAATGATATAATGGAAATTACGACCGATCTTATCAATTGAATTACGGCAACGATTCATCATCAGCAGTTCCTGGTCAAAGAAATCCAGTTCATTTTCAAGTGTCGTCTGTATGCGGTAACGACATTCTCGTGATAACGTCCATCCGTGACGATTAGCAGCTCTTTCAATATCAGCCCTTTGTTTACCTGTTAAGTACATCGTTGTTTTGATAAAATCATTATTATCAAAAAACGTATTTATATCCTTACTGACAGCTTTACTTTTTAATAAAGCATTTGCTAAAAGTTTCATGCCTTTAGCTACTGTTAAAGCTGGTTCATCCG
>NZ_JAVUPQ010000403.1:0-909 GCF_032029835.1 Escherichia sp. AM3
CAGCCAGGGTCATAACGGATTCATACATTGGACGAACGGCAGAAATGAAGCTGCTGTAAGTCAGAAGCGTTTTCTTCAGATTAAGAGCCTTCATCCCGCCGGGCATCAGATCTATTCTGATGCGCCAGGGGACTGCGCGGGGGACGGCACGGACCAGTTCGTTAAACGTCTGCAGATTTTGCGGAGGTAAAGTAATCGATACCATTCCGTGCCAGAGTCCGCCCGCCTGAACCAGGTTGCCCTGTGTGGTCACCTGAGTGTTGAATAACTGCAAATGCAATGAAGGAGCATGTAGTACGGATTCATCGTCAGTCCAGCGATATCCCGCTGGCTGGGCATCTTCAGGCAGGTGGGGTTGCCAGTTACGCGGTGTGCTGTGCCGTTCTGTCTGACGACGTATTTCACGCCCGACCTCGTGTATATCCAGTAGCCGGAGAATCAGGCCATCAGATGAATGTCTCAGTGCCTGTTCCACATTATCAAGAAAAGCTTCGTGGCGGATTTTCAGTGCAGATAAGGCCCACTGCCAGGGGGACTGGGCAAAGCGTGCTTTCGGTACCCGTTCAGCCAGTCTTCTGACAAGCTCATCATGGGCGGTGCGATCGCTGTTGCTGATAAGGTCGGGTCCACTCCAGATCGCCAGCCAGCAACGCTCCCGGACCAGCCATGGGGACAGTGTTGTGACTTTCTCATCGACCACATCCTGTAACTGGATACCTGTATTAGCCAGTGAGCGCTTTTGTGGGGCGACCATGTCTTCGATTTCTTCTTTCCCCATGTCAGGATCACGCTCAAAAACGAAGCTGATTTTATGACCGCTGTTTTTATATGCCGTATTCAGGCTGTCACTCATGCTGGTGATCAGCGATTCCAGTGAACCCGGGCCAGTCTGGTCGGATGCTTCATCCA
>NZ_JAVUPQ010000405.1:0-899 GCF_032029835.1 Escherichia sp. AM3
CGTCTTAACGACTGGGCCGAGCGGAATAAAGATTCCCGCAATGGCAAAGATGTGAAGAAGTTGCTGGAGAAGATGTAAGACAAGTTATGCAGATGGCGGCGTCAATTTGTCGCCATCTGTATTTATAGCACTAAGCAGCATGTGGATATTGAATTTCAATACGTTGAATATGCAATCCTGCATGAGCCATCATGGTGATCAATTTATCGATACTAAAGATCTGGATCTTACCTCTGGCAAGTTCAGATATGCGAGGTTGAGTGACCCCTAAAGCAGAAGCTGCCTGAGCCTGGCTAAACCCTTGTTGTTCAATCCAGTTATTAATGATTGTTACAAGCTCGGCACGGATCCGCATATTTTCCGCTTGTTCAGGGGTGTCACTCACCGCATCCCACACACTATCAAAGGTTTCAATTTTCATTTTTCCGCTCCTGAACAAGTTCTTTATAGCGTCGTTTTGCTAAATCAATATCCGATTGACTGGTAGTCTGTGTTTTCTTTTGAAAACAATGCAATACGTAAACCGCTTCTTCAAATTTTGCGACATACATGACGCGATAGATCCCATCAGCATCGCGAGTACGAATCTCTCGCACACCAGGGCCGATAGTTGAAAAAGGTTTACAGTCGTATGGGTTTAAGCCTTGTTGGATCCTGTCGAGTTGATAGCCAATTTCCTGTCGAGACGATTCTGGAAATGCGCGTAAATCGTCAAGACTGGTATCAAGAAAAGCCAACTTTTTTCTCATTACTCCATCCTTAGATTATACTAAATTTTGTATAAATCAAATGCGCAGTTTGAACCTGCACATTTGATGTTTTATCACACCTCGTACTCCATCTCGCCATCCTCACGCAGCGGTATAATCTGCACCTTCTGCACGCGATGGCTTTCTACC
>NZ_JAVUPQ010000406.1:0-895 GCF_032029835.1 Escherichia sp. AM3
GTAAAAAACAGGTTTATCTGGCTGGCATGGTGCTGTGGGCGGTGGGTGATATACTGAATTATTTCTGGGGAAGTAACTCTTTCACTTTCGTCATGTTCTCTTGTGTCGCCTTTTTTGGCACGGCCTTTGTAAACAGCCTGAACTGGGCACTGGTACCAGATACCGTAGATTACGGTGAATGGAAAACCGGTATTCGTGCCGAAGGTTCTGTTTATACCGGTTATACCTTCTTTCGTAAAATTTCTGCCGCACTTGCTGGCTTCTTGCCAGGCATTATGCTGACGCAAATTGGTTATGTTCCCAACATCGCGCAAAGCGATGCGACATTACAGGGTTTGCGTCAGCTCATTTTTATCTGGCCTTGTGCACTGGCAATTATTGCTGCATTGACGATGGGATTCTTTTACACACTCAATGAAAAACGGTTTGCATTGATTATTGAGGAAATCAACCAACGCAAAAATAAAGAGATGGCGACAGAAGAAAAAACGGCTTCCGTAACGTTATAAATGTCAATAGCCGCTATTTCCATCCTGGTGGGTGGCGGCCTCCCTACGTTTAAAAAATGGACTTATTATGAAAAAGATTAATGCAATAATTTTATTATCTTCTCTGACCTCTGCCTCGGTATTTGCTGGCGCATACGTCGAAAACAGGGAGGCATATAATCTTGCCTCCGATCAGGGCGAGGTTATGCTACGTGTGGGTTATAACTTCGATATGGGCGCGGGTATTATGTTAACCAATACCTACAACTTTCAGCGAGAAGATGAACTAAAACATGGATATAACGAAATTGAAGGCTGGTATCCGTTATTTAAACCAACCGATAAATTAACCATCCAGCCCAGTGGCTTAATTAATGATAAGAGTATCGGTTCGGGTGGTGCAGTGT
>NZ_JAVUPQ010000407.1:0-891 GCF_032029835.1 Escherichia sp. AM3
GTGTTGCATAAAACGTGTTACGTTCCTTTATCGACAGGTCAGGTCACCGCTCACCCGCCGACGAGAAAGCAACACTGACATGCTAAAGCAAAAAATAGATGAATAAGTTGAGTTGTGCATATGTAGCCTGACCGTCACAAAGTATATGGTGTCTGTACCAGTAAGATGATGGCCGGACTCTTTAAAAACGAGCTGACCTGCACAATACAGGATGGACTTAGCAATGGCTGCTCCTGGCACAAAGCGGACAGTGATCACCGTTCTTACGACTACTTTCTGACTTCCTTCGTGACTTGCCCTAAGCATGTTGTAGTGCGATACTTGTAATGACATTTGTAATTACAAGAGGTGTAAGACATGGGTAGCATTAACCTGCGTATTGACGATGAACTTAAAGCGCGTTCTTACGCCGCGCTTGAAAAAATGGGTGTAACTCCTTCTGAAGCGCTTCGTCTCATGCTCGAGTATATCGCTGACAATGAACGCTTGCCGTTCAAACAGACACTCCTGAGTGATGAAGATGCTGAACTTGTGGAGATAGTGAAAGAACGGCTTCGTAATCCTAAGCCAGTACGTGTGACGCTGGATGAACTCTGATGGCGTATTTTCTGGATTTTGACGAGCGGGCACTAAAGGAATGGCGAAAGCTGGGCTCGACGGTACGTGAACAGTTGAAAAAGAAGCTGGTTGAAGTACTTGAGTCACCCCGGATTGAAGCAAACAAGCTCCGTGGTATGCCTGATTGTTACAAGATTAAGCTCCGGTCTTCAGGCTATCGCCTTGTATACCAGGTTATAGACGAGAAAGTTGTCGTTTTCGTGATTTCTGTTGGGAAAAGAGAACGCTCGGAAGTATATAGCGAGGCGGTCAAACGCATTCTCTGAACCAAAG
>NZ_JAVUPQ010000408.1:0-888 GCF_032029835.1 Escherichia sp. AM3
CAGTAGATTCGGTCAACGCAACAGTACTGTAGGAGTTAATAGTCAGATGATCGGTATCAACGTAGCCATCTTCACCAATGTTCAGCGAAGAACCGTTAGTTAAATCGATAGTATCTGAAGTTAATTTAGATTCCGAAACATTAACCTGAGAACCATTATTAACTGTCAAGGTATCAACGATGGAACGACCTGTAGTATCCCATTCAGAACCGTTATTCAACGCTACGTTAAATACACCGCTCTGGAAGACCTTGTCATCAACAACACGCTTCCAGTCATTGTTTTCATATGTTGCATCAGGAGTAAGGCTGTTTGTAGCAACATCATACATTGCTGACGTTTCAGCAACGTTATAAATTGCCTGACCAACCCACTTGCTTCCGTTATCGAGAGTGAGATTTAGTTCATCAACGTTGAGGCTATCATCAGTCCAACCCCCGTTGGTATCTTTCACCCCGTCACCGTTGGAATCATGACCATTCGGATCAAAATTACTATTCCAGGTGCTGGTAAAGGCAACATCACCCGGGCCAGCATAATCACTCGGTTCATCAGAATTGCCAAAGTGACCAGTTTTGCCATAAGTATTGCTATCCAGGATATAATTTGAACCCGAAGTCACTGTGGAATCTTTTACAGAGATATTGTTATCCCAAGTATGAGATTCGGTAGTGTAGGTTTCGTTGTAAGTATTACCTTGAGATAATGCAATACCTGCAACGCGGGAGTTATTGGAAATATTGATGTTACTTTCTACATCAAGATTAACAGCAACGCCTTCACTTGTATCAAATGTCTCATTTGTGTGCTTGGTTACATCACCATCTTTATAAGAATCAGTGAAGTAAAGAGCTTCATAATCATCATCAATAGTAGTGTTAGCAATGT
>NZ_JAVUPQ010000409.1:0-881 GCF_032029835.1 Escherichia sp. AM3
GGGTGATATACCGCCCCTGCAACGGATCGTAGTACCGGTGACGGTTATAGTACAGCCCCGACTCCTCATCATGCTGCTGCCCTGGCAGACGGTACGGCTGGTGCAGGTGATGCGGGTTCTCCTCATTAAGCTGGTTGCCCCATTCATCATACTCCCCGCGCCACGCCGTATTGCCGTCTTCGCTGATGAGCGCCAGCGGCAGGCCCCGGTGGTCGCAGTGGTAAAAATGAACTTTTCGCGCCGGTGTGTATTCCGGCTCCACCTGTCTGGCCAGTTGCTCCACCGTCAGCCCGCACTGCGCAAGCCACGCCCGGCTTTCACTGCTCACGCGGTCTGCCCGGATTTCTTCCTCCAGCCTGTCCAGCAGCCGCACCAGTTCAGCCGGGAACACCACGCCGTGGCCGTTCTCACTCCCTTCCTGCTGGAGCGTCTCTGCCAGGCTGCGCCGCTGCGCTTTTTCCCGCTCGCCGTTCTCTGTCTCGACCCGGATGAGCGGCGTGAAGCTTCCCGGCTCGTATACCGTCTGGATACGTGTGGTGTCAGTCTGCACCGTCGTCAGCCTGTCTCCGTCCCAGCCATACCACGTCACCTCCGGTTTACGCGACAGCGACATCCACCCCGTCAGGTCACGCTCCCGCCGCCAGACCCGTTTTGCCATTCGCCGTCCCAGCGGGTCGTAGAGGTAGCGGCTCTCGACCAGTGGCTCGCCATGCTGTATCCGCGTGTAGAACACCAGGCGGTGCTGGCTGTCGTAGTGGTAGTGGTGGGTCCGCTCGTCGTCCGTCCGTATCACACCCGCCGGGATGCGGTCCGTCTTCTCCGTCAGCCTGCCGTATTCATCGTGGCGGTAGACATAGTGCGCATCCTCCGCGATGCGGTTA
>NZ_JAVUPQ010000410.1:0-879 GCF_032029835.1 Escherichia sp. AM3
CCACCGGGAGGACCCGTCAATGATGAGAGTAATTCTCGTTAGTTATGTACCTTTCCAAGGTAACTACAAATCACAAAGTGAATATTATTTTCGATGTATTTGCGGAGGACGTTAAAGATGAGAAGTGACTTCAAGTACTCTAAATGCCGCGTAAAACTTTTCAATCAAAATAAGAGGTTTTTTTATGAAAAAACAAGATATTATCCCTTATATGTTAAAAGTAATGAATGAAAAAGGAAAAGTTGCTTTCCAGCCAGCATGGTTCCCTGAGAACGATAATCATGAAGAAACTTTCGATTCTCTTTGCGAGTTATACCGTGAAGGAAAAATCACAATGGAAGGAGGTTATTACTTCGATCTAATTTTTATCCTGTAATCTGACTATCAAAAGTATTATCGCAGGCACTCAGTGAATGCCTGCGGTAATGCCGTTCGTGATAAGCGAGGTTAACAAACCATTATCAAGCCCATCCGTAGATAGGCTTTGTAATGAACTGGCTCTTATCTCAACGCAGCCCCTTACCGCGCGCCAGATGTTTAACCTCAAGCATCAGCAATGAGATGTTTAATCTGGATTCACTCCAGAAGTGATCACCATCCTGTCTACAGAGCCAGATGTGAAGGATGATGAGTAAAATTATCGCTATCATCGAAGGCATTGCGTCCTGATGTATTCCTGAAGCGTTCTCAGTGCTGTTTGGTCGCGGATAATTCCGTCCCGGATACCGAGAACGTTTCGTCCAGCAACTGGAGAGAGTTCGACGGTGGCATCATTGCCCATGCCGGAGGCGCTGGAGGTTTCGGCTGAGGATGGCACAGGGCATTTTCCTTTGACGAACACCCGACCACCATTATCAAGCTTGCGCCGAAGAGCATCAT
>NZ_JAVUPQ010000411.1:0-877 GCF_032029835.1 Escherichia sp. AM3
CTATTAAACATTTGCCGTAGGAAACCAAACATCAAACACATGATAAATATTGGCGCAGTGACAGAAAGTAATAGTAATGTTAATTCAGCAGCTGCAAATACTATAGAACAAAGCAATAATGCCAAAACACCACCAACATAAGTTAATAAAGCACCAATCCCACCGGCAACAGGCACAGTAGATGTATCTTTATCAAAAATAAGAGTTGCAACTTGTATAACCTTCACCCATAACTGATCCATCCATACCCACGGATCTCCCCCTGCCAATGTATTTTTCAATCCATCAATAGCATCTGTTGCTGATGTAAGTATTCCCCCTGTATTCTTAACAAAAAGCAATATTATGTAAAACCTACAGATATTCCAGATAAAATCAGGTACAGGTGTCTGTTGTTTCCTTGCTAATACAGTAAAGGCATACCATAAAACCTACAGAGAAACTCCATATTTACCAAGAGTATAAGCCACATCTGAATATTCACTTAATTTTCCAGATATACTCTTATTGAGAATGTTAAATATAACTTCATGAGTTGTCTGAAAAAAATCAGAATCAAACCCAGGAACACCTCCCGCATTTGCGGGAGAGGTTACATTACCTGATAAATCAGTACCATCCGGTATACCAGTGACAATCCCCATACATCACCCTCAATTTATTGGTAAACCAACCGCCTTTCTCCGTTCAAAAGACAAATGTGCTCGCTTAACGTTCTTACAATTATCAGAATCGCTACCAGACTTCTGACACTCTTCAAATTTTTTGTATGTCTCCTTCGGATGTGCAAGCCACCAATCAACCGATTTTGTTTCTTCAAAACATCCAGAAAGACTAAAAACAGATATAATGACAAGGCCAGCAGTAGCGATACTTT
>NZ_JAVUPQ010000412.1:0-873 GCF_032029835.1 Escherichia sp. AM3
CTTTTCTTGAGTAAAATATTTTCATCATTAGCTATACGCATTGCCACATTCAGCCCAAAGTCTGCTTCAATAAACTTGCTGAGATAAAAATGTGATTTACCAAGACTGATAAGATAGCAATTCTCAGGGTCCTTTTCTTTAAATCCTATTAGCAGGCCAAAATAGAATATATTATGAGGCTTTTCAATTTCTTCATTGAAGAAATCACTAAAAACATCCCACCACCATACTTCATTTCCTTTTAACTTATCAGAAAAATAAAATTTGAGTTGATAAGATTGATGTAGAATAGTTTTTTGTTCGACAAGCCCTTCTTTAATGATTTTTTTTGTCAATTCTGGAAGACTCTTATATGGCATTCTATATATGTTATAGCTGACTGACATTTAATCGCCTCTGAAATATATATTCATACAAGTTAATGTTAAAGTGAAAAATTTTTAATATACTTGATTTATCGAGCTAAAATACTCAATGAATTTAACAACTGTGTATCCAAGGTTTCACTTGAGGGCACTGGTAGTCCGTTCGCAATGCGATAATTTTTTATTGACTGCCTTGTGGAAGGCCCCATTATGCCGTCAATATTCCCGTTGTAATAACCTTTGTCCAGCAAAGCGAATTGAACCCGCATGATTAAGCGCTTACGCTTCTCTGTACCAGAAGTCAGCCCATTACTTGCACGGTTAGCTTCTGTAGTTCCAACAGAATTCGTAGTAGTAGAGTTGTTATTGTCGTTAGAACGAAGCGAACGCACAGAGGAAGAGGACGATGAGGAACTTGTTCCTGAACTTGAAGACCCAGATGAGCTTGGTGAGCTGTATGTTTTTGGATAATAAGGAGTGCTGCCACCATAGTACCCACCACCTGATG
>NZ_JAVUPQ010000413.1:0-867 GCF_032029835.1 Escherichia sp. AM3
GCTGATGCCATGTAGCTCAAGTACCTGACTGCGTAATACAGCCCGTCTGCCGTCTGGTTTTTCAGGACGGTTTTTCCTGAGGTAGCCTGAGTTTAACGGACACTCCTTCCTGAAATAGAATGGCATCAGAAGGAGCTAATAATGAGCAGAAAAACCCAACGTTACTCTAAAAAGTTCAAAGCCGAAGCTGTCAGAACGGTTCTTGAAAATCAACTTTCGATCAGTGAAGGCGCTTCCCGATTATCTCTTCCTGAAGGCACTTTAGGACAATGGGTTACCGCCGCCAGAAAAGGGCTCGGTACTCCTGGTTCCCGCACGGTGGCTGAACTGGAATCTGAAATTCTGCAACTGCGTAAGGCGTTAAATGAAGCTCGCCTTGAGCGAGATATATTAAAAAAAGCAACTGTAGATTTTGCACAGGAGTCGCTGAAAAATACGCGTTAATCGAACAATGGCGACAACAATTTCCCATTGAAGCGATGTGTCAGGTATTTGGTGTATCCAGGAGCGGTTATTACAACTGGGTACAGCATGAACCCTCAGACAGAAAACAAAGTGATGAGCGGCTAAAACTGGAGATTAAGGTGGCACATATCCGCACTCGCGAAACATATGGAACCCGGCGGCTCCAGACGGAGCTGGCAGAGAATGGCATCATCGTTGGTCGTGACCGACTGGCACGTCTTCGTAAGGAGCTAAGGCTACGCTGTAAGCAGAAACGCAAGTTCAGAGCGACTACGAACTCGAACCACAATCTGCCAGTTGCGCCAAATCTGCTGAACCAGACGTTCGCTCCTACAGCACCAAATCAGGTCTGGGTGGCGGACCTGACGTATGTTGCCACACAGGAGGGATGGTTGTACCTCG
>NZ_JAVUPQ010000414.1:0-866 GCF_032029835.1 Escherichia sp. AM3
TGATGTGACATTATGAAGAAAAAACTTGTTAGATTTTCGGCATTAGCGTTGGCAATTGGGTTTTTATCGGGTTGTACAATTATCCCTGGTCAGGGATTAAATAGTCTGCGGAAGAACGTGGTTGAGCTTCCGGACAGCGACTACGATCTGGATAAATTGGTTAATGTATATCCGATTACTCCAGGGCTTATCGATCAGCTTCGTCCAGAGACCGTTCTTGCTCGTCCCAACCCGCAACTAGATAATTTACTGCGCAGTTACGAATATCGCATTGGTGTGGGTGATGTATTGATGGTTACTGTTTGGGATCACCCGGAGCTGACAACGCCTGCAGGCCAGTACCGTAGCGCCAGCGACACCGGTAACTGGGTTCATTCCGACGGTACGATATTCTACCCATATATAGGCAAAGTTCAGGTTGCAGGAAAAACAATCAGTCAGGTACGTCAGGATATTGCCAGTCGTTTGACAACATATATCGAAAGTCCCCAGGTTGATGTCAGTATTGCTGCCTTTAGATCACAGAAAACTTACGTTACAGGCGAAGTTATGAAGTCAGGCCAGCAGCCGATTACGAATATTCCTCTGACTGTAATGGATGCTATTAATAATGCAGGTGGACTGGCTCCTGATGCAGATTGGCGTAATGTTGTGTTAACGCATAACGGTAAAGATACAAAAATTTCACTTTACGCTCTAATGCAAAAAGGCGATTTGTCAGAAAATCATCTCCTATATCCTGGTGATATTTTGTTTATCCCCCGAAATGATGATCTGAAAGTGTTTGTTATGGGGGAAGTAGTTAAACAAGCAACTATGAAGATGGATCGTAGTGGTATGACTTTAGCTGAAGCATTAGGTAATGC
>NZ_JAVUPQ010000415.1:0-862 GCF_032029835.1 Escherichia sp. AM3
GTTTATGTGTCTTAACACGCAATTCTATATCTTTCACCGCCGCCATTTGTTTACGAAGTTTTTCTACTTCTGCTTTTGCTTTCTCTAATGATGGTCGGTTAACCTGGAAGGTGATAACGTTCGAGAGGCGTGCCACGTTTAGCTCTAACATACTGATTGTTTCCCTGTATTATGATTATTGTTTGTTATTGTTTTTTAGAACAATAATATTGGATTGCTTCGAAAGTGCTGCACCCGGTCTGAAACACACGCTGCCGCACATTATTTGCATCAATTGAAAGCATTCTGCATAAGGCACTGACATTGATTATTGAGTCATCGCTAATAGCTGCCAGTTCTTTTACAGCCTTAAGAATAAAGGATTGTGGGTTTTCTGTATTCATTGGTTTTCTCTCACATATATATTTTTATTTGGGTTTGTAGACAGTAGAAAAACAAAAAGGGCAAAGAGATTCGTTACTGTATTTGCGCCTACAGGTTAGTTAATCCCTTTACCCTTATTGCCCCGATGGGGAATCGTCTATTAACGCTTTATTACGCAGCAGATCCGAAGATGATAGCTTGCGGAATGTTGTTTACTGGCAGATAAGATGTCTCAGTAACCACAGATGGGAATTGGAATTCATCCTTGATTAGATATTGGTGATGCAACACGGCATCTTGACCTAACTCAGCATGACGCACACCAACGCCGCTATGAAGCTGGTAACACTGTGCCGCTTTATCCATTACCGGAACAATTGCGAAACCGTTCTCTCCGATGTGAGCAACAATCTCAGGAAACATTGACACATCAATAACAGTGATCCCACCAATCTGGAAAGAGTCATAGGCTGGGTTAGAATCAACCATACGGGTAAAC
>NZ_JAVUPQ010000416.1:0-859 GCF_032029835.1 Escherichia sp. AM3
GATATATGTCGCCTGAAGTCAGTTCCGGGAATGAGTCTGATCTCAAGACTGGCCCAGTCCGGGCGTTGATTGGTGCTGAGGAGCATATCGCATCTCATCATAATGTCGTATCTCCTGGGGTGTTATACAAGATATCGTTGTTGGTGACTTGGGAGAGGAATTGAGTTCTATTAAACCGTCAACTATGCCGGATACATACTGGATTACACTGCAGGCACGCCTTATGAGAGAACGTGCCGCAGTGACGGGTTAATTATCTGAAAGAATTTGTGAGGCTGTATCGGTTACTCATTGATTTGATAGTTTTACTCTCGGGAGCATAATAGATATTTAATCCATTAACGGAAACCAGCCAGTTCCTTTCGATGCCTGAATTTGATCCCATAGTTTATCCGGAATGGTTAATTCATGAACAAGTTGTGTTATCGTTCATGAGAAGCATAACGTAAAGGGAAAAGCTCGATTAGACGGCAGAATTTGTCAGGGGTTATGAACGAAATTCATAAATCTGTTTGAGTGTTGCGATGGGTAGTGCAAGTTCGATATCTCCGCAATTTACAGTCCGATGAAGGAAAATGAATATCCATAAAAAATATATTGGTTTATCCTGGCATATATACCTATTTCGACGTATTTCCAATAGTTGTTAATTAAAGGCAGGCCATTATTATTCACTCTGAATAATGAATTATTCACTGTCCGCAGAGTAAGAAATATAACTTAGGTATCTATTTAATGACTTGCACAAAAAGCTAAATTTCCCCCCCATAAATAAAAATATAATCCCGCGCCCAACCACCTGATGAGTGGCTATAGGCACTGGATATATTAGGTGGCGGTGCACTTTCTTACATAAAGG
>NZ_JAVUPQ010000417.1:0-857 GCF_032029835.1 Escherichia sp. AM3
CTGATAGAAACAGAAGCCACTGGAGCACCTCAAAAACACCATCATACACTAAATCAGTAAGTTGGCAGCATCACCTTTATTCATTATAAAATGCCCCGTAATATTTATCTCACAATGATTATGATTAGTGGATACGCCCCTACATTTCCAGACAGCTGTTATCACTTAATCTATTACTGGCCCGCAGCCGTAGATATTCTAGCCACGGTGGTAACGAGTATCCGGAAGAGATTCCACTTACACTCTTTCAATCCTATTGCAAAAGCTGATTTACTCAACAGGATTAAAAGAGGGAGTTTGATACAATTTATTTCACTTTTTGTTAGAATACTAATTCTTTTCTTGTATTTTTTTGAGGAAATGAGCACGGAACACGACATAATCTGTAGTCAGTAAAGAGTCTATCCTCCCTGACTACAGATTATGTCGTGTATTATATGATATCAACTTGGCTGTCAGCGGCCATGTTGATATCAGCGTACCTTTGTTGTAAAGGAATACCGGTCAGAACAGCACAGAGTAGTTCAGACCAAAGGTTCGGCCCCTGCCTTTGTAGTCGTACAGTGACGCTGGGCAGTAACCCGGGCTGTAGTACAGTGGTGCACGCTGCCCCCAGACAGTGGTGTAGTCACGGTCGAAGAGGTTTTCAATGCTGAAGCTGAGTGTACCCACCGGAAGCTGATAACTGCCGAGCAGATCCACGGTGGTATAGCCATCGACCTTGTAGCCCTGCGCGTCGCTCACGTCAAAGGAGGTGGTGCTCTGCACGCGCAGACTCCACGGGTCCGGTGCCCAGCCAATGTAGGCTGTCGCTTTTGATGGGCTTGCTGTCTTCACATCGTATTTCTGCCAGGTAC
>NZ_JAVUPQ010000418.1:0-854 GCF_032029835.1 Escherichia sp. AM3
TTTAAGGCCGCATATGCAGCATATTTATCCAAAGTAGTTGTCTTAGAAAAAAAATCAGCATCAACCTCCAAAATATCATCATTCAACATTTCCTTTGTATCAATCTGACAAAGTGCGAGAAATAAAACCCGTTTCGCAGAAAGAGAAAGAGATGCCAGAGTAACGCCAACCTCATTTCTATGCCTGACTTTCGTTAACCCTGTTACAGTTTTCACCTGAAGCCTCATTATAGATAAGTCGTATCACTTGGCTAAATGATAACCCTATAAAGGTTGTATGACAACAACACATTACAACCTTTAGTTAAAAAACTTATCACCTTTAGATATAAAGATCTTTATGTATTCACATCAAAATGAATTCATAACATCATGTTTTACATGATATTTTTTTAGCCTGTGGATGTACTTAAAAATCCTCTCACCTTTCGTTAAAAATCCTCTCATCTTTAGTGAAAAATCTTCTCACCCTTACTTAAAAATCTTCTCACCTTATGTTAAAGATCCTCTCACCTTACGTTAAAAATCCTCTCATGTTTAGCGTTTTTTTATTATATTTATCATAATGTTACGACGCTCTAAGTTTTTAAGTTTTTAAGATCAAGAAGAAAAGATAAGTTTTTTAAATGCACAGCGCCTGTGGATAACTTTGCGTAAACCCGGAGGACAGATCACTCTGAACCAAGACAACCACACATAAAAACAATATGCTCATTTTTTAACCACTGTGCGTAAGTGCCTAATGTAATCCCTGTGCTATTCCGCTTCCTCGCTCACTAACTCGCTACGCTCGGTCGTTCGGCTGCGGCGAGCGGTGTCTCCTTTCTCAAAACCAGAAGAGTTCAGCTCATACGA
>NZ_JAVUPQ010000419.1:0-847 GCF_032029835.1 Escherichia sp. AM3
CCTCCATGCTGAGGCCAATACCCGCGACATAATGTTTGCCGTCTTTGGTCTGCTCAATTTTGACGCCCCACATCGCATTCCACTTATCGTTAGCGTCCTTCCACTCTTTCGAAAACTCATCCAGTCTGCTGGCGTTATCCTCCGTCAGATAAAATTTTTCCAGCAGCTCTTTACCGAGATGGGATTCGGTTATCTTGCCTTTGAAAAAATCCAGATAGCCTGATGCATCATCACTCGGCTGACCGACAGCCTCCACGAATGCCGATTTGCCAACGGTGTTCACACTGCGAACGTAAAAATAATAATCATGGCCCGGTTTGATATTGATACTGGCGGCTATCCAGTACAGTGCCGTACCAAGATAACGCGCGCTGGTTTCAACCTGCCTGATATCCGCAATCCGTTTTTCCGAGAACCAGAACTCAAACTGTACCGTCGGGTCATAAACCGCAAGATGCGGCGTGGCGGTTATCTGAAAATAGCCCGGCGTCAGCTCAATCCGCGACGGCGCTGCCGGTGCGGCAATCCTGAACGATACCGACGCCGGATCGCCCTGCTGTCCCCACGCATTTACCGCCCGGACTGTCAGCGTGTACCGTCCCAGCGCCAGTTGCGTGAAGCGGTATGTGGTTTCCGCCGTCCGGACCGTGCTGACCAGCCGCTCACTGCCGTCATCCGCTGCCACGGTCAGGCGAAGCAGGAAGCTCACGCCCTTCACCACCTTCGGCGTGTCCCATCGCGCCAGCACCTGATATTCCCCGCTGTCTGCAGTGACTTCGGCGGTCAGATGCTGCACTGCTGGCGGCGTGACACCATTCACCGTGCCGCTCTGGTCGCCGTCAAAGTG
>NZ_JAVUPQ010000420.1:0-841 GCF_032029835.1 Escherichia sp. AM3
TTGTTTATACTGACTAATTGCTTTGTTGTGTGATTTTAAACGCTCAAATTTATAAAACGAATAATATTGTCAACCTTGCAATAATAGACATAGGGACAACCATGTATAAATTTTTACCCTCAGGCGTCTTCACAATAGAGCCATATAGCAGTGGGTCACTTAGTGGGCTTAATTTTTCCATTAAAGATAATATTAATATTGCTCAGTATAAAACATCATATGGTAGCCCATCTTGGCAAGTAAACATAAGGCTGCCATTTATAAGGCACTGTTGCAAAAATGTGGAGGTGATAGGGGTACTACGCCGGAACCCCAGATTTTTCCGTCCGTTCAAATTATCCACGGTTGAGCAGCTTGATCCCGTCCGCCCGCAGTTGACCAACAGGGGAAATATGCCTGTACAAAGTTTGCCGGGTTATCCCAAGTTCCTGGCATAGCGTACTGACCTTTGTTTCTGATTGTCCCATTGATGCCATTGCCAGTCGCAGTTTGACTGGCGTCATTTTATAAGGTCGGCCGCCGTTCCGCCCACGGGCTCTTGCTGATGCCAGACCTGCAGTCGTTCTTTCAGCAATCAGTTCGCGCTCAAACTCCGCCAGTGCGGCAAAGATACCGAAGACAAGCTTGCCAGCGGCCGTTGTTGTGTCGATAGTCGCCCCGTGACCGGTCAGCACTTTCAGACCGGTCCCCCTCGCGGTCAGGTCGTGCACTGTATTAATGAGATGACGAAGATCACGACCGAGGCGGTCCAGCTTCCATACGACCGAGAGCATAAAAAATATTGGGGCAGCGTGAGCTATGCTGCCATCGCTGGTCCCTTCCCGTCACTTTGAAAACCCGG
>NZ_JAVUPQ010000421.1:0-841 GCF_032029835.1 Escherichia sp. AM3
TTCCCGTATTTTTCTGCCAGCGCCTGCGCCTGGGAAAGGCGGCTGTCACAGACAGCCACCAGTTCCAGATCGTTGCGGGTGCAGTAGTACGAAGCATGAACCTTATCCGCCACCTGGCCTGCGCCTATTATCGCGACCCGCAGCGGAGAGCTTGTCATTGCACTTTTCACAAAGACCTCTTAGCAGGTACGCAACCAGGCCAACGAATCACGGTACGCCTGGGCAGGATCTTCCGCCCGGATACGCCCTTCGTACACTACATAGCCCTGATAGTTATCCGCGCGCAGCTGTTCAAACAGCGCGTGGAAATCCAGGGTGCCGCTGCCCGGCTGGTAGCGATGGTTATCCGCAATATGCACATGACCGAGCAGGTCGCGGTTGTCATGCAGCGCCTGCGCCAGGTTATCTTCTTCGATATTCATGTGATAGAAATCGCCGATAATCTGTACATGTTTAAGATCGTTTTCGACGATGTAACGGCGGGCATCGGCGAGGGTGTTGATCATATGATCCTGATAGCGGTTTAACGGTTCGAGATACACCACGGTTCCGGTACGCGCGGCGACCTGTTCCAGTACGCGCAGGGAATCACTCACCATTTTGCGGTCGCCGTCCAGGCTACGCGGCGAGGTCATCGGCGGTAAGCGGAAGGTAAACATGCCCCACGCAGCCGGAACGACGATGCCTTTACCGCCCACTTCTGCCAGCGCTTCGAGAATGCGCTCGATCTGCTTTAAGCCATTAAGACGACGCTCTTCGATAAAGTCGCCAATCCATCCGTCATAGCCACCGCAGGCGGTGGTCACCGGTAAACCGGTTTCTTTGATCGCCGCTTTGACTT
>NZ_JAVUPQ010000422.1:0-839 GCF_032029835.1 Escherichia sp. AM3
ACCAATAACTGCCTTAAAAAAATTACGCCCCGCCCTGCCACTCATCGCAGTACTGTTGTAATTCATTAAGCATTCTGCCGACATGGAAGCCATCACAAACGGCATGATGAACCTGAATCGCCAGCGGCATCAGCACCTTGTCGCCTTGCGTATAATATTTGCCCATGGTGAAAACGGGGGCGAAGAAGTTGTCCATATTGGCCACGTTTAAATCAAAACTGGTGAAACTCACCCAGGGATTGGCTGAGACGAAAAACATATTCTCAATAAACCCTTTAGGGAAATAGGCCAGGTTTTCACCGTAACACGCCACATCTTGCGAATATATGTGTAGAAACTGCCGGAAATCGTCGTGGTATTCACTCCAGAGCGATGAAAACGTTTCAGTTTGCTCATGGAAAACGGTGTAACAAGGGTGAACACTATCCCATATCACCAGCTCACCGTCTTTCATTGCCATACGGAATTCCGGATGAGCATTCATCAGGCGGGCAAGAATGTGAATAAAGGCCGGATAAAACTTGTGCTTATTTTTCTTTACGGTCTTTAAAAAGGCCGTAATATCCAGCTGAACGGTCTGGTTATAGGTACATTGAGCAACTGACTGAAATGCCTCAAAATGTTCTTTACGATGCCATTGGGATATATCAACGGTGTTATATCCAGTGATTTTTTTCTCCATTTTAGCTTCCTTAGCTCCTGAAAATCTCGATAACTAAAAAAATACGCCCGGTACTGATGAATCCCCTAATGATTTTTATCAAAATCATTAAGTTAAGGTAGATACACATCTTGTCATATGATCAAATGGTTTCGCCAAAAATCAATAATCAGACAAC
>NZ_JAVUPQ010000423.1:0-834 GCF_032029835.1 Escherichia sp. AM3
TTTTTTCACTGAAATGCCTGCGTTGTTGAGCAGGCAGTCCAGACGTCCCCACAGGTTTTGCGCCGCGTCGAGCATCTCTTCATGCAAGGAGAGATCGCCGACATCGGCAGGGAAGCAAATCACTTCCACGCCTTCAGCTATACATTCTTGTTGTGTGATATGCAGTTTTTCTACGCTGTCGGCATCGGGAAGATCGTTAATCAGCAGGTTAAATCCGCCACGAGCAAGCTCCAGTGCACAGCCCTTTCCAATACCACGAGCGGCTCCGGTAATCACGGCAACAGGACGAGTGGATTTCATACAATAGCTCTCTTTTTTTGAATATTGTTTTCTAAGTGACAATTAGCTTGCGACGTGCCGCAAGAAAGATCAACCATCTGGTTGGTTGATATGCGATAGTGATCACAGGACATTTGATAACTTGATGAAAGTACAAGTTTTTATCCTTTTTACTGGAGCTTCTAATTAATCGGGTTAAGATAGTTATCTTGAAGAGGTCGTGGGGAAGCGTTATGTATCTTGATACCAGCAACGTACAGAGCCTGAAGGAAAAGCTGCTGTTATGCGCGGTTAATGAATTTGCCGAATATGGTTATGAAGGGGCCAGGGTCGATAATATTGTTAAGGCTGCGGGGTGTAGTAAACAGACGGTTTATCATCACTTTGGTAATAAAGAAAATTTATTTATTGAAGTACTGGAATATACCTGGAACGATATTCGACAAAAAGAAAAGGCCCTTGATTTCTCAGATCTTCCGCCACAAAAAGCCATTGAGAAAATTATTGATTTTACATGGGATTATTATATTGCTAATCCCTGGTTTTTAAAAATTG
>NZ_JAVUPQ010000424.1:0-832 GCF_032029835.1 Escherichia sp. AM3
GCAGATTTGTCAAAAGTCTGCCCCTGCATCAGGGCATAACCAGACGGAACGGTATCTGATGGCCACGGGATTGGTGCACCGACTGGATAAAACTCTGCAGGAGGATGAGCCGAGGTGTAAAGCTGCGCCCACGGCGACCAGTTTGCGTCGGTCGTATCCCGTCGTGAACGAATAAATGCCGGAGCATGAGCACCGCTTGTACCACTCCAGCCGATGAGTAACTCACCTTCGCCAACGGCTGTCATCCCTTTCAGGTGAATGATATTTCCATACGCTGTTGGATATCCGTTGTTATACACCTCGTATAACTCAAGACCTGCTGCCCCCTGCGTATTGTCTGTCAGCGCGGTTACCCGACCTTTTGAAGCCAGATTAACTGATGATACTGCTGTTCCACCTGACGGTAACGCCCCGATCTCTGATGCCGTTGGCTTATTTCTGGAGTTATAGTCCCTTCGCCAGCCAGGTGAATAATCTGTTCCGTGATTAATATAGGTAAACTGGGCGTTAGTTGTTCCACCACCAGTGGAGGTGGTCGGTGTGGTAATGCGGATCGTCATCGCTGACTTTATCCCCATTACTTCAATGACAGCTCCGGCGAGATGAATATTACCGCAGTCAGTATCAGTAATGATTTTATTATTGCCATAAGACCAGGAACCCTTGCACATCCAGTATGGATGGTTAAATGCTCCCTGAGAATCCAGCCACTCGATAAACTGTGCAGTCGTCCAGTTTCCTGTTGTTGTGCTTACTGACCCACCGAAGGCACGGCAGGCACCAATATTTTTCGTAAAGGTATCTTTGCCAGGGATATCCGCACCGTTCTGAT
>NZ_JAVUPQ010000425.1:0-832 GCF_032029835.1 Escherichia sp. AM3
CTCCTTGCCCATGACCTGCATTTTTGTTTCTGATGGTTGGAATTCCTGTTTCCAGCATTGTTTTCAGACTTGTGAACTGGCTTTGTAAATATGCCGGAATTAAATTTTGACTTAAACAGCTATTTATTAGTTTTGATGCTGTATCATTAGGACTATATTTCCAGTTATTCTTATCATGTATTGCTTTCATTATACTTTCAAATGATTTCAGACAATCATTTAGACATTCTTTATAACGCTTATGCCTGTAATGCTCATGCGCAGCAAGGAATTCATCATTGGCGCCTTCAAACAAGGGTTCTCCACTTAAAAGAATCAGGGTTGGCTTTACGACATCAGCATGAATCAATTGAGAGTCTATCCTTATTATCTCTTCAGATTCAAACTGATAACCAACCCCATGTTCTCTAAACCTTTCATTTAGTTCAATAACTGCATCTCCAGGACTTTGACTTGTTATGTCTTTGAATTCATAATGGTTTTTCGCAACGTGGCTCACTAGTATCTGGAAGCATATTTCTATGAAATCTAGGCATTTCTCTGTATCGAAAAAGTCGACAAGAGCGTCAAAGTCATTCTTTGCAAATTCCTTCAAAGAAAAAACACCATATTCCTTAGAAAGTATCTCATGGATATATGCATATACTTTGTCAGCTTCATTTCTATACGATGTGTAGCGTTCATTAGAAGAGGGGAAGCCGATAGAATCAGTTATTATTTTAATAATTTGCACCCTGAGTGCATGTGGAATATTGTTATATTGATATACGTCATTTACTTCGCCACGAATTTTTCTTTGTCTCTTAGAATAAATATTAATAATTGCCATGAA
>NZ_JAVUPQ010000426.1:0-831 GCF_032029835.1 Escherichia sp. AM3
TCTTGGCTCAGAAATATGGTTTTTCATCAAACGATCCTTCATTAAGAAATTTAGTTTCCAGATTCACGAGAATTTGGGGAAAAGATAATTACAATCCAAATAAACCTCTTCTACGCTATTCTGGGGAAGGATATGCATCTATCAAAGAATTTCTCATTAAGTCCTTCGGCTATTATAACTTAATTGAAGAAATTGAAAAAAAGAAATCCGAAAACGAAGTAAACAGAAAGAATATTGATATAGCGTTCAAGCAGGGTTTTGTCAAAAAATTAACTTTAAAAGAATACAGGCAAGCAAAACAAGATTTAAATGTTATCGACAATAAAATTGACACTATAAAAAAAGATCTAGACCTTTTTGCAGCCAACATAAAAGCTATCCTTGATGAAAAAAGCCTAAGTTTAGCCATCGAAAAAGATAAATATCTCAAACAAAAATACTCTCTCGAAAGTAAGTTATTTAGAATTGAAGAAAATATTTCTGATACAAAGCCTATTCCAAAAAGATATTTCAGCAAAGTTGTCGATTTTTTCCCAACTGTTAACATTGATAAACTAAATGAAGTCGAGGGTTTCCATTTATCAATTTCAAAAATCTTGAGTGATGAGTTAAAAAAAGAAAAAGAACGCCTTATATTCCAATTAAATGAGATTGATGCTGAAATTAGTATAATCGATCTCAAAATCAAAGAAATAGCTGCATCAGTCGATAGACCAGACGAGATTATTGATGAAGTTTTGTCATTATCTATAAAGAAAAAAGAAGTTGAAGATACGGTTAATTACCGCGAGCGCCAAGATGCTCTTAAACAAGCATCAAGCACTATAAAGG
>NZ_JAVUPQ010000427.1:0-829 GCF_032029835.1 Escherichia sp. AM3
TGATGATTAAACAGGTTCTTCAGTATGAATTTATCCCGTCAGGAACAACGTACGTTACACGTTCTCGCTAAAGGTGGACGTATTGCGCACGTCCGCGATTCTTCAGGCCGCGTCACTTCCGTTGAATGCTACAGCCGCGAAGGGCTGTTGCTGACCGACTGCACGCTCGCCGTCTTCAAAAAACTCAAAACCAAAAAACTTATCAAGTCCGTCAATGGTCAGCCCTATCGAATCAACACTACCGGGCTGAATAACGTTCGCGCTCAGCTCGATAATCGCTAAGGAGAGTTTCGATGACAGCACACCACTTCACTTTTCAAATCACAGATGAAAGTGATGCCAGTGATATCCGGGAAGTCGAAACCCGCGCATTTGGCTTCAGCAAAGAAGCCGATTTAACGGCCTCTTTACTTGAGGATGAAAGCGCGCGCCCTGCGTTATCGCTGCTGGCCCGACATGAAGGCAAAGCCGTCGGGCATATTTTATTTACCCGGGCAACCTTCAAAGGGGAAATGGATTCACCGCTGATGCATATCCTCGCTCCCCTGGCAGTCATACCGGAATACCAGGGGATGGGCGTGGGAGGACGGTTGATACGCACTGGCATCGAGCACCTGAGGTTGATGGGCTGCCAGACGGTTTTTGTTCTCGGCCACGCCACCTATTACCCCCGACATGGGTTCGAACCCTGTGCCGGAGACAAAGGCTATCCGGCACCTTATCCCATCCCGGAGGAGCACAAAGCCTGCTGGATGATGCAAGCACTCACCGCTCAGCCCATGAACGTGACCGGCCACATCCAGTGCGCGCAGGCCCTGATGAAACCGGA
>NZ_JAVUPQ010000428.1:0-827 GCF_032029835.1 Escherichia sp. AM3
TACGTAAACGTGAATTATCGGAATAAGGAGTACTTTCAATGAGTTGGCTGAAAGAGGTTATTGGGACGGAAAAAGCGGTCATCGCCATGTGCCATCTACGTGCATTGCCCGGCGACCCGAGTTTTGATGCGCAGTTGGGGATGAACTGGGTTATCGACAAAGCCTGGGACGATCTGATGGCGCTCCAAAATGGTGGGGTGGATGCAGTCATGTTCTCCAACGAGTTTAGTCTTCCCTATCTCACGAAGGTGCGTCCGGAAACCACTGCGGCAATGGCACGAATCATCGGGCAATTAATGAGCGATATCCGCATCCCGTTTGGCGTGAATGTTCTGTGGGATCCGGTCGCCTCATTCGACCTGGCGATGGCTACCGGCGCTAAGTTTATCCGCGAGATATTTACCGGTGCCTATGCCAGCGACTTTGGCGTCTGGGACACTAACGTCGGTGAGACCATCCGTCATCAACACCGGATTGGTGCAGGCGAAGTGAAAACCTTGTTCAATATCGTCCCAGAGGCCGCCGTGTATCTGGGCAATCGCGATATCTGTTCTATTGCTAAATCGACAGTATTTAACAACCATCCTGATGCGCTCTGTGTTTCTGGCCTGACCGCCGGGACGCGTACAGACAGCGCGCTGTTAAAACGGGTCAAAGAAACGGTGCCTGACACCGTCGTGTTGGCCAACACGGGCGTCTGCCTGGAAAACGTGGAGGAACAACTCAGTATCGCCGATGGCTGTGTGACCGCAACCACCTTTAAAAAGGACGGCGTTTTTGCCAATTTCGTTGACCAGGCGCGAGTCAGTCAGTTTATGGAGAAAGTG
>NZ_JAVUPQ010000429.1:0-821 GCF_032029835.1 Escherichia sp. AM3
GTCAATATGATCTGATCTTAGTAATGGAAAAATATCATATTGAGCGTATTGGGCAGATTGCACCTGAAGCTAGAGGGAAAACAATGTTATTCGGACATTGGCTAAATCAAAGAGAAATTCCGGATCCGTACAGAAAAAGTGATGAGGCGTTCCACTCTGTCTATAAACTTATTGAGCAAGCCGGTAGTCTTTGGGCTCAAAAACTAGGTGCATAAATCAGGAATAATAGCATGTCATCAGTAACTAATAAATCTACGTCGAAAGATGCTGAGGGTATTGATTTAGGTCATCTTATTGGTGAGTTTATAGATCATCGAAAGCTGATTATATCAGTTACATCCCTCTTTACACTAATTGCACTTATCTATGCAATCTTTGCAACTCCGATCTATCAAGCTGATGCGCTGATCCAAGTTGAACAGAAACAGGCTAATGCGATACTAAGTAATCTGACCCAGATGCTTCCGGATAGCCAGCCTAAGTCAGCACCGGAAATAGCGCTTATTCAATCGCGAATGATTTTGGGAAAAACAGTAGATGATCTAAATCTTCAAGCTAGAGTGAAAGAGAAGTATTTTCCATTGCTTGGGCGTGGTTTTGCACGTTTAATGGGAAATAAGGAAGGAAACATATCAATATCGAGGCTTTACATCAATGGCGATGATACAGAAGAACCAAAAGTTATTTTAACCGTTAAGGATAAAAATAATTATTCAATCCAGATGGGGGATACCGTTTTTAGCGGAAAAGTGGGAGAGCTACTTGAAGAAAACGGAATTTCACTAAAAGTTGATAGTATAGATGCTGCACCTGGTAATGAG
>NZ_JAVUPQ010000430.1:0-817 GCF_032029835.1 Escherichia sp. AM3
GTGTTTATCTCGTACTGTTCTCCTTCGAAGAAAAAAAGCCGGGCCGACATTCTGGAAATGGAAAACCTGGTGAAAATCATCCGGGCGTCGTTACAGGGGGCCAGTATCACCACACAGACGGTGGATGCACAGGCCTTTATCGATATTGTCGGGGAGATGATTAACCATAACCCGGACTCCCTGTACCCGAAAAGACGTCAGCTGGACCCGTATTCTGATCTGAATTATCAGTGTGTGGAGGACAGTTTTGATCTGAAAGTCCGGGCTGATTACCTGACGCTGGGCCTGCGTGAGAACGGCAGGAACAGCACGGCCCGCATCCTGAATTTCCATCTGGCCCGTAACCCGGAAATCGCCTTCCTGTGGAACGTGGCCGACAACTACAGCAACCTGCTGAACCCGGAACTGTCCATCTCCTGTCCGTTCATCCTGACGCTGACTCTGGTGGTGGAAGACCAGGTGAAAACCCACAGCGAAGCCAACCTGAAGTACATGGACCTGGAGAAAAAGTCGAAGACCTCCTATGCCAAATGGTTTCCGTCCGTGGAGAAAGAGGCGAAGGAGTGGGGGGAACTGCGTCAGCGGCTGGGCTCCGGTCAGTCCTCCGTGGTGTCCTACTTCCTCAACATCACAGCATTCTGCAAGGACAATAATGAAACGGCGCTGGAAGTGGAGCAGGACATCCTGAACAGCTTTCGTAAAAACGGTTTTGAGCTGATTTCACCGCGCTTTAACCACATGCGCAATTTCCTGACCTGCCTGCCCTTTATGGCCGGGAAAGGGCTGTTTAAACAGTTGAAAGAGGCCGGAGTGGTTC
>NZ_JAVUPQ010000431.1:0-812 GCF_032029835.1 Escherichia sp. AM3
GGATAGAGCAACGACCTTCTAAGTCGTGGGCCGCAGGTTCGAATCCTGCAGGGCGCGCCATTTCTTCCTCATTTATGCCCGTCTTATCCGTTTCCGCTTTGCCCTTCACCACATCACTTTTTGTCGCTGTTTGGCGAGATAATTCAACGGTGTCAGGCCGTAAAACGCCTTAAAAACAGAGATAAAGTACGACGTGCTGCTATAGCCACATAATTGCGCCACCTGAGTGATATTTTTGTTATCCATCAATAACATCTGTACGGCGTAACGCATACGACACTCTGTGACAATCTGGCTATAGCTGGTATTTTCGTTTTTTAATTTCTTTTTGAGCAGGCTGGGGCTTAAACATAGCGAACTGGCGACAATTCGCAGATTCCAGTAATGCTGAATATCGCTTTGAATAATGCGGCAGACGCTGTCGCGGACGCTGCTGCGTAAGATATACATCAGTAGGGCAATAAACCGCGATTGCTCAAGAAAGTTAGACAATACGGTAAAAAGCAATGCGCGCGTCAACTCCGCTTCGCAGGGTCTGCTGGGTTGCTGCTTGCTGTGGTTGGCGGCTAGCCGGAACACTTCCGGTGTACGGCTATGACAAGCGATAACCGGGGTTGCCAGCCGCGACCAGGGCTTTACACAGGTTAAGTTCTTATTTAAAAACAACAGATAATCGTTGATGATGTTACGGTTGATGTGGGTGATTAATACGTGATTTAACGTTGAGAGTTCAATGACGTTATTGTTGCACGCGGAGGCGGCCAGGTAGTTTTTCGGAAGGGTAAACGTAGCATGGTTATTGACGCTTACCT
>NZ_JAVUPQ010000432.1:0-811 GCF_032029835.1 Escherichia sp. AM3
GCCCTGGTTAACGTACAGTTCAATTCGCTGACCGGTATTTTCAGTCTTGCTGGTTTCTTGCTGATATACGCCAGAATTTGTACAACCACTGTAGCTGCCATATTTGCCCTTCAGGCCTACCTACCTGATCATGTTATTAACTTCCTAGGGGGACGTGATGGAGCCAACACGCTTGGCAGCATGGCAAATTCTGTTAAAGAAATATTTATTGGAGGAAGTCGCAATATCCGACATACTCCTGGAATGAAAACAGATCGTCTTAAAGATAATACAAAAGGAAGTGACGACAAGGACGGAATAAAAGGATAATATCAATATAAATATTGCACAACCTCCCCATCGGCATTAAAATAATAGATAGTACGAGGGGAGGCATTATATGAAAGCTAAAAGAGAAACAACAGACAGATTTCCAACCTGGTGGCTATTTTATTATGTATTAAGAAAAGCTTATTTCTTTCTTGGAATCCCTTTTTTTCTGTTCTGCGCATTAGGCTTTACCGAAATGCTATGTTCTGATCGTTATTTCGGAAATAAGGTCGAAGATTATGTTGTCACTTTTGGTAGTTGGTTCTTATTACTTGCGCCAGGCATATGGATGTACTCACGTGCAAAAACAAGGAGAGAAAAAATAAGAAAAGTTGTACAAACAATAAAAGAGTCAGGCTTCTACTCTCCAGAGAAGGGGTATGAAGGATTATCTTTAACTCAGGGAGCTTATTTCGGTATTGACCTTAAAAATGGCACAATGTTGTATGTCCGTATTTATCCAGGCAACATTATGGATGTTATCGGTTTTGACATTCATAAT
>NZ_JAVUPQ010000433.1:0-808 GCF_032029835.1 Escherichia sp. AM3
GCCTGATGGAGGCCGCATGTGAGAGGAGAATTCCCATGCCAAACTGGTGCTCGAATCGTATGTATTTTTCTGGTGAACCGGCACAGATCGCTGAGATTAAACGACTGGCCAGCGGTGCAGTTACACCGCTTTATCGCCGCGCCACAAATGAAGGTATTCAGCTGTTTCTGGCCGGAAGTGCCGGACTTCTGCAGATCACTGAAAATATCCGCTCTGAGCAGTGCCCCGGAGTGACGGCTGCCGGACGTGGTGCTGTATCACCGGAAAATATCGCGTTCACCCGCTGGCTGACATACCTGCAGGACGGTGTACTGCTGGATGAGCAAAACTGCCTGATGCTGCATGAACTCTGGCTGCAGAGCGGTACTGGACAGCGTCGCTGGGACGGATTACCGGACGATGTCAGGGATACCATCACCGCACTTTTCACCGCAAAAAGAGGTGACTGGTGTGGCTTCTGGAGTAACGAGGATGTATCGGTGTGGTGGAACCGTCTGTGTGACAACGTACTGCCGGAAAAAACCATGCCGTTTGACCTGCTGACGGTTTTGCCCACCCGCCTGGATGTTGAAGTGAATGGCTTTAACGGTGGTGTTCTGAACGGTGTTCCTTCTGCATATCACTGGTATACGGAACGGTATGGCGTGAAGTGGCCTGTGGGGTATGAGGTGAATATCAGTAGTCAGGGAGACAACTTCATTCAGGTTGATTTCGACACGCCGTGGTGTCAGCCGGAAAGCGACGTTGTTGCAGAATTAAGCCGCCGTTTCGGCTGCACGCTGGAGCACTGGTACGCCGAACAGGGCTG
>NZ_JAVUPQ010000434.1:0-802 GCF_032029835.1 Escherichia sp. AM3
CCAGATATAGGTCACATCACCGCACCACACCTGTATAGCGGCGTAATCCCCAAAAACGATGCTGGTTGTCAGTAAACAAGCCATGAATGACAGTCGTTCCTGAAATCATAAGACCTGGAGGAGTGTATGCTCCGTCGCAGTAATTACCACGATACGCTTGCAGAATTTTTTCCAGTTACTGAAGCGTGAACGGATAAAGAAAAAGCTCTTCGGAACGCGGGAAGACGCCTCCAACGATATTTTTGAACATCGAAATGTTTTATAACAATAAGCGTCGGCATGGTTCCTGCGAACAGATGTCAACAATAGAATATAAAAACAATTATTATCAACAACTTGGAAGGAGTAAGACTACTCGTGGCGATTCAATATTAGATCATTGATGGAGATATAAATGGCTCACTTTTTATCGGTTGTTGACGATACGTTTATCAAGTATACATGAAAATTTCTTCATACCAGCTATATGAGACGTTAAGACTAATAATCTTACTCCCAAAATGACTATGTTGTTGCAGTTTGGTTTATTGACTCTTGTCTATAGTTCACCTAATGCCAAGATGAGGGAGCGAGGAACTTTACTGTCTACGCCTCTCTTCCTGGTTACAAAGACAAGCGTAAAACTCACCATCCATTAGAACTAAAGGCACTTTCCTGAGCAGAGTTTTCATCTGCAAGATAAAAGCTATTTTACAGCCGTAAAGTCCAGTGAAACGAAAGAGAGGTTAGTGAATTAATTACTTGATGTATTAAAGTATAATGGGCGTAGATAACACCTTAATACGAAATCTTGTCAGGCTTT
>NZ_JAVUPQ010000435.1:0-799 GCF_032029835.1 Escherichia sp. AM3
ACCCGGCGAAACTAAATCGTGCTATTGATTCGATTAGTAATGGTTACACTTATTTTGATAGTGTACATATGGATTGTGAAAAAATATCTTCCAGGTATTCCTCTGATAATCAACTTACAAATCGTGAGTCAGAAATATTACAACTCATAGCTGATGGTAAAACAAACAAAGAAATCGCTAATTTCTTGCAGTTAAGCAGGAAAACAGTCGAAACTCATAGACTCAATATCATGAAGAAATTAGATGTTCACAGTGGTATCGAGTTGATCAAAACAGCTTTACGTATGGGTGTTTGCACTATATAAAAAAAAGAGGCTTTAGGCTCATTTTGCTGAAGCCTTACGATTGTCTAGTTCATTAAGCCTGGTATATACAATATATATTTTGGGGCATATTGCTGTCTCTTTTTTTGGTTATCCATTGCAAAACCCGCATTATAAGTCCCCAGGCATTGCCACGTTACTCCACAACGTGAAAAATGGTTATATAAAATCTCGGTTCCTATTTTAATGTTCAGACAAGGGTTATCTAACAAATCTCGTTCATCTTTTATTATTCCACGTTTTTTTAACAGGGGAATATGCATCTGGTTTATCTGCATTAACCAATAATCTAAACTCTTTATATTGTTATTCTTATCTCTGTTCTTGCCTATGCTATCCTTTTTTAGATTGCTTTCAACAAGAGCGATAGCTTTAATTAAATTTGGTTCGATTCTGAACATTGTTCCTGCTTCATTAGAGCAAGAGTTGCTGGCGAAAGACATTTTTGTAATAAATATACAAAACGTGAAGATGGT
>NZ_JAVUPQ010000436.1:0-796 GCF_032029835.1 Escherichia sp. AM3
ATATTTCACCATGTCACTGATCAGCGGGTTAGATGACAAACCATCAGCAGCAGTGCCAGCAGCAAAGATAATTACACCAGTTCGCTTTGCAGCAAGACCAGACCCCAGCTTTTCACTCTGTAAGCGCACCGCTTTACGAATAGCAAGGAACGGGTTAACAGTAGTCGATGCAAAGTCGATAGCGGGTACCGTGGTTTTAGCCTGACCGTCGAGGAAGTCGAGATCACCTTGTCCGGCATATTCAGATTCAACTTTCAGGCCCAGCAGCGCGGTAATCAGATCCACTTCAACACGGTTTGCGTGTGAACGGTAATGAGCCTCAGAGAAATCATTAACCGCTACCAGCATAGCATCAGAACGGTTTGGATATTGGCGGCTGTATTGTTCCAGGTCACGAGAAGTAACAGCGTTAATACTGCCGACGTGTTTCATCTGGAAAAGTTTGTTTGACCATTCCTGACGTTTAGAGGCGTTCCAGTCGCTTTGAGCGTAAGGCGAGGTTTCCCCAGCTACCTGCACAAACTGATCAATCAGGTCGGTAAGAAGAATGCTGTTTTCTGTATGATATTGCACATCGAACAGATCGAGATTAGTAATCAGGGTATTAAGTGCATTCTCATAAGCAAAAGGAGTTACTACCGCAGTATTAACGCCAAAATATGTTGATAAATCATTCATTATTATTTTCCTTGTTAAGTCGTAGGGATCGCAAGTTCTTCATAACCAGCAATTACAAAGCCGAGAGATTGCAGTTTTGCAATAACACTTGCCTTTTCCATGCTGTTAAATTCAATCC
>NZ_JAVUPQ010000437.1:0-789 GCF_032029835.1 Escherichia sp. AM3
CGGAGCACTGGCGTGAATAACAATCTTGTTGTGCCCTTTTTAATGCTTAACCCAATAACAGGAATTAACTAATGGATATTCCACGTATTTTTACCATCAGTGAAAGCGAACACCGCATCCACAACCCGTTCACCGAAGAGAAGTACGCCACGCTGGGTCGCGTGCTGCGCATGAAACCAGAGACCCGAATTCTGGACCTCGGCAGCGGCTCGGGCGAGATGCTCTGCACCTGGGCCCGGGATCATGGCATTACGGGGACTGGAATCGACATGAGTTCGCTCTTCACCGCGCAGGCCAGACGCCGCGCGGAAGAACTCGGCGTCAGCGAACGCGTACATTTTATTCATAATGATGCGGCGGGTTACGTCGCCAATGAAAAATGTGACGTAGCAGCCTGCGTTGGCGCGACCTGGATTGCCGGAGGCTTTGCCGGGACAGTCGAACTGCTGGCGCAGAGCCTTAAACCGGGCGGGATCATGCTCATCGGTGAACCTTACTGGCGTCAGCTTCCGGCAACGGACGAGATAGCCCAGGCCTGTGGCGTCAGCTCGACGACCGATTTTCTGACGCTACCAGGGCTTGTCAGCGCGTTTGACGACCTCGGCTACGACGTGGTGGAAATGGTACTGGCGGACCAGGAAGGCTGGGACCGATATGAGGCCGCGAAATGGCTGACCATGCGCCGCTGGCTGGAGGCCAATCCTGACGATGACTTCGCCGCCGAAGTCAGGGCCGAGCTAAACATCTCGCCGAAACGCCACGTAACGTACGCGCGGGAATACTTTGGCT
>NZ_JAVUPQ010000438.1:0-788 GCF_032029835.1 Escherichia sp. AM3
TTTTGCGTACGCGTTATAGTTTTCTTCCAATCAACTTACAATTAAAGGAACGAAAACATGACTACACTCAAAGAACTCAAAGAAGAGCTTGCTCAGATACAAGATGAACACGCTAAGAACAGAAAAAAGGCTGAAATTGCAGCTTTAACCGCTTCCGCTGACAATGAAATCAGACTCGCTCAGAGAAACATTGGATACAATGTACGTGAGTGGACCGTTGAAGTCATTATTCAAAAGTATGGTGATAATATTGAAAATGACAAAAACGAGCTTTTTATTCCAGATTATCAACGTGATTACAAGTGGGATACAAAAACAGCCTCTCGCTTTATAGAAAGTATTCTATTAGACTTTCCAATACCTTACCTTTACATTGCTGATGTATTTAATGAAGACCCTGAATTAGATGGTAGGGTAGAAATCCTTGATGGTTCACAACGGATACGCTCTATTTATTATTTTTGGAACGATCACTTTGAGTTAAAGGATTTGAAAGAGCTTAAAAGTTTAGAAGGTTTCAAATTTTCAGATCTTTTAGCTAGCCGCCAAAGAAGATTTTTAAGAGCTTCACTAAGATTTATTGAGTTGAAAGGTGATGTTGAGGAACAACATAGAAGAGATTTATTTGAAAGGATCAACTCAGGTGTTAAAAGATTAGAAGCGATGGAAGTGAGGCATGGCTCAGATGCTGCTACCTCAATGTTCTATAAAGATGTTGTGACCCCATGCTCAACAAACTCACTTTTTTCCCAACTAGCTCCATTATCAGACCGGAAACGGTCGAATGG
>NZ_JAVUPQ010000439.1:0-784 GCF_032029835.1 Escherichia sp. AM3
GTGTATGTCGTGCTGTTTTCTCTGTTTTCACCTGTGCGGGAGTGGTGTACCAGTGACCACCGCATGCCGTTGTTGTGCCGTCGGTTTTCTCCGGTCGCGCCGGATGCGGCGCTCCCTGCACACCTGACGGTGTGTAAGGCCACTGCGCCTGATGGCGCAGTCAACCCTTCCGCCGCCACCCCTGCGGCCTGTTTCCCGCTGTGGACTTTCCGGGGGCTGGAGTAACCACATCCCGTTTCAGCAGTCCAGGGGAAGATATACCGTCCACAAAATTTTTAGCCATAAACCCGGCAAAAAATTTTGCGTCCGCCCCCGGACAGCTGCCCCGTGACGTGGTGACGGACGCCCCATCGGAAAGGTCCACTGCGGGGAAATACCCTAAGACCCGGACGGCAGAAGGAGCTTCGCTCCTCCGGGAAATGACCTGGCTGACCCGGCAGTCGTGACGATGAGGAGACAATGTGATGAATCAGACTTTACCCACTGCTGACCTGAATACTGCCGGCACGACAGATGTTATTCCGTCTGTGGCTATCGACCGCATCATCGCGCAGCGTAACGAAGGTATTGCACTGTTCATGCAGGCGATGGAATGCCTGGCGACAGCGCGCAGGATTCTGCTCGATGCGTCAGGTGATATTTTTCTTTACGGGTTTGAAGACTGCGTGACTGATTCCGTTCGTCGCATGGATAAGCCGGAAGAAGCGAAAAGGAATATCACCCGTCTTGCCGACCGGAAAATCTGGGACCGCCTGATGACAGATACGGGCATGTACACCTTCAT
>NZ_JAVUPQ010000440.1:0-777 GCF_032029835.1 Escherichia sp. AM3
CTGGATATTCTGATTTCTTACCAGAAAGAACGTGGCTTCCCGACAACCTATCAGGAGGTTGCAACCATGCTGGGATACCGTTCAGTGAATGCAGCGGTGGAGCATCTTCGCGCACTGGAGAAAAAAGGCGTCATCACGATAAAGCGTGGCGTGGCCCGGGGGATCACGCTTCATACCGCAGTGAAGGACGACGACAGCGAAGCGGTCGGTATCATCCGCGCACTGCTTGCCGGTGAGGAGAACGCTAGGTTGCGTGCAGCCCACTGGTTACATGAGAGGGGCCTGAAAGTATGAAGTTGATCCTTCCTTTCCCGCCCAGTGTGAACACGTACTGGCGACACCCCAACAAAGGGGCATTTGCTGGTAAGAGCCTGATAAGCGAGGCGGGGCGAAAATTTCAGAGCGCGGCGTGCGCAGCAATAGTTGAGCAGTTACGTCGTCTGCCGAAACCAACGTCGGCACCTGCTTCAGTGGAGATCGTGTTGTTTCCTCCGGATAACCGGATCCGCGATCTGGACAACTATAACAAGGCTCTGTTTGACGCCCTGACCCACGCGGGTGTGTGGGAAGACGACAGACAGGTGAAAAGAATGCTGGTGGAGTGGGGACCGGTTATCCCGAAAGGGAAGGTCGAGATCACTATCAGTAAGTATGAGAAACCGGCGGGTGCAGCCGCCTGATTAAGAGGAGAAACGAAGTATGAATAATCTGATGGTCATTGATGGTATTGAAGTTCATCGTGATGCTTATGGGCGTTACAGCCTGAACGATCTGCAT
>NZ_JAVUPQ010000441.1:0-776 GCF_032029835.1 Escherichia sp. AM3
AGCCTCCTGGCTGGCCAAAGAGAACAGAGCACGTATTGATGACGTGGTGGATTTCCTGAAAAACGCCAGTGACAGCGAGCAGTATGCCGAGTCACCGACTATCCGCAGCCGTCTGGACGAAATGATTGTGCTGCTTGACCAGTACACTGCCAACGGCACTTACGGCCAGTATTTTAACTCTGATGAGCCGTCCCTGCGGGATGACGCAAAAATGGTGGTGCTGGAGCTGGGCGGACTGGAAGACCGTCCGTCACTGCTGGTTGCGGTGATGTTCTCCCTGATTATCTACATCGAGAACAGGATGTACCGCACGCCGCGTAACCTCAAGAAACTGAACGTTATTGATGAAGGCTGGCGTCTGCTGGACTTCAAAAATCACAAGGTCGGTGAATTTATTGAGAAAGGCTACCGTACGGCCCGCCGTCATACCGGTGCCTATATCACCATCACACAGAACATCGTCGACTTTGACTCTGATAAGGCCTCCAGTGCTGCCCGCGCGGCATGGGGTAACTCCTCCTACAAAATTATCCTCAAACAGAGTGCGAAGGAGTTCGCGAAATACAACCAACTGTATCCGGACCAGTTCCTGCCACTGCAGCGCGACATGATTGGTAAGTTTGGTGCGGCCAAAGACCAGTGGTTCAGGTCCTTCCTGCTGCAGGTGGAAAACCATTCCTCCTGGCACCGTCTGTTTGTGGACCCGTTAAGCCGCGCCATGTACAGCTCTGACGGCCCGGATTTTGAGTTTGTGCAGCAGAAGCGTAAAGAGGGGC
>NZ_JAVUPQ010000442.1:0-771 GCF_032029835.1 Escherichia sp. AM3
ATTCTACATTTAAGCTCAAAAATGATCCTCGCATTACGAAGATATGAGCATTCCTTAGAAGAACAAGTCTGGATGAATTACCTCAGCTATTCAATGTACTGAAGGGAGAGATGAGCCTTGTAGGACCTAGACCAATAATAACCGCAGAGCTTGAAAGGTATAATGAAGAGGTCGATTATTATTTGCTGAGCAAACCAGGAATGACAGGTTTGTGGCAAGTTAGCGGACGAAGTGACGTTGATTACGAAACGCGTGTATATCTTGATGCATGGTATGTTAAAAATTGGTCTATGTGGAATGATATAGCCATATTATTTAAGACAGTTGGTGTAGTGCTGAAAAAAGATGGTGCATATTAGGTCTTCTTCTGAATCATTAATCCAGAGTTAAATATGAAATATTATATTGCAATTCCAACATATAATGGCGGGGAACTATGGGAAAAGTCCGTTGCTAATATAAAAAAATACGCGCCTCAAGATATTTGTGTTCAAGTTATTGACTCAAGTAGTAAAGACAAAACCTCTTGCGATGCATGCTAGAAATTATAATTATCCAGATAAAAGTCATATATGTGGTAAAGAAAACATTCCGGAAATGGGGTTGAAAACGGTATTTATGTCAAATTCTTTCTCCGCCTATAGGCTTTCAATATTTAAAGAATTAGGCGGGTTTCCATCGAATACCATTTTATGTGAGGATATGTATTATACAGCAAATGCGGGTCAGGCTGGATATAAAATCGCTTATGTCGCAGATGCGGTAGTATGC
>NZ_JAVUPQ010000443.1:0-769 GCF_032029835.1 Escherichia sp. AM3
CTGTGCGGCGTGCCGTCAGCCCAAAAATTCACAAATGTTGCTCGGCCCAGCGTAAGAAATCTTCTTTCGGTAATGCCTTGCTGTAGAGCCAGCCCTGACCGTAGTGCACGCCATGCTGGCGTAACCACTCTTCTTGTTTACTGGTTTCGATTCCCTCCGCTACCATTTTCAGTTTCAGTGTTTTTGCCATTTCGATGATATGCGGCGTGACATTTTTATATTCCAGCGCATCAACGAAAGATTTATCGATCTTCAGAATGTCGACATCCAGATCCTGTAAATAACTTAAACTTGAATACCCCGTACCAAAATCATCAAGATAAATTTCATGGCCCGCCTCCCGGTAGCGAGAAATTATCGGGGCGCTGGTTTTCGGATCGGCAAACTCGCGTTCAGTGAGTTCAAGCGCGATCTGTCTGGGATTAACCTGATAGTGATTGATCATGTCACGCAGCAATTGCGGGATTTTTTCCGAGGTGAGCACGGGGGATTCAAGATTGATCGAAATATGCTGCTGTGGATGCTGACGCAGCCAGTCGCCCATATCTTCAAAGACGCTTCTTATAATCAGTAGCGTCAATGGCTCAGAAAGGCCCGTTTGCTGTGCCAGCGGAATAAAACTATCTGGTGACAACCAACTACCGTCTGTCTGCGGCCAGCGCGCCAGTGCCTCAGCACCGACAATTTTGCCATTGGCTAAGGAGACAATCGGCTGATAGTGCACGCAAATATCACGATTTTCGATAGCATCCTGCAGCCGATGATGCGG
>NZ_JAVUPQ010000444.1:0-769 GCF_032029835.1 Escherichia sp. AM3
CGGATCGATACCACCAGCGATACCTCTTTTCGCATCTTCACGTTTTGCCCGAGCATCGGCTAGAGTAACCTCAGGATACACACCTAGTGCCAATAGCTTCTCTTTACCAGCTACACGATATTTAAGTCGCCAGTATTTACCTCCATTAGGTTTTACCAAGAGATACAAACCGCCACCATCGGCCAGCTTGTAAGCCTTCTCTTTTGGCTTGGCTGTGTCTATTTGACGGGCATTGAGTTTCACTTGGGGGTACCTCCACTAAACCGAACAGCAAATACCCCCATAAGTACCCCCATCTGACCGTAGATTTTGAGGGACTTTAGTAGACGTCAAAAGACGAACGGGGCTTTAATACGCGGATTATAATGGGTTTTGAAAGACTTTAGTAGACTTGGGGAGATGTTTGAATGGTGCCGATAATAGGAGTAAAACACTCGATTAATCTCGTGTTAATGCCATCACCTACGACCATTACTAATTGATTGAATCTTATAGAAAAATCATCATTTTCTATGCGTCACAATCAATTTTCACATTACAAACGCTCCGACACTTTAGCCGGAGATTTTATGAGATACAAGCCTAACCAATACTTAATCTGTGATTCTTACGGTAACTATTATTTAAGGATCACGCTGCCTGTGTATATGCAGCCCTTTTTTGAAGGAAAAAGGACGTTTGTCAGAAGTCTGCACACAAGTAATCTTCGTGTTGCACGTAGAAAGCGTGATCAGATTGCAGATGAATACCATTGCTTACGGGAGAGTGT
>NZ_JAVUPQ010000445.1:0-767 GCF_032029835.1 Escherichia sp. AM3
CCAGTGCTCCAATAACAGGAGCAGCTTGAGCTGCCATTTTTTCTGTAATAACTATACCAAATCTTGTCGCAACTTTTTCTCTTAACGAAGCTAACCATTTTCCTGTTTGTGTTGAAGCAGCGTTCTTGACAGCAATGTTAGAAATTTCTTTGGATAAATCTTGTACGATCTCAGCAGTCAAATTCCTTGTTGCATAGTATGCAGTATTAACTGCATCATCGTCCTCAGATGGTCCTCCGAAGGAAAACACCGCTAAACACTCTAGTTTTGTATCAATCCTATCTAGATCAAAACCTTCACTTCTTGCTATGTCCGCAATTGAACGAAGCATAATTGTCGTTGAAACTGGTAACTCAATTGCTAATGCAGAAAAGCCAAAAGCACCACCAATGGCTCCAGATAAGGCAGCAAAGAACTTATTTGTCTTAGTTGATGCTATTCGGTTAGGTTCATTGTCTAGGCTCCATAAGGCTGCATTAGCAGCTTTGTTGAGAGATTTTTCTACTAGGCTATAAATTTTCTTTTCTGCTCCTTTGGGAAGTTTACTCATTAAGTAATCTATTGGGGTTCCAACTAATTGGGTTAGTGTTTCTGTAATTGTATCTTGTTCTAATAATTCTACGGCTCTTTCTAAAGCGCGCAGATCTTCTTCTTCAAGATGCATGTAAAAATCCCTTATGAATCAATCTGTAGCCTACTTTTTGTAAGTGGTCTGTTTTGGGATCTTACCTTGTGAGAATTCAGTGATTCAACGGGCGAGATGCCGA
>NZ_JAVUPQ010000446.1:0-763 GCF_032029835.1 Escherichia sp. AM3
CAACCGCTGGGTGCCTGGCTGGATGTGTGCACCACGTCCACAGACGGATGCCACTGAACACACCGCTAACCTGGCTGATGCCGCCTGATGAACAACCACACCGCCCCGCCGGAGACGGGGCGGCAGCAAGGGAGATACCGTGATGAAAACTGAACTGACCCTGAATGTATTACAGACCATGAACACACAGGAATATGAAGATATCCGGGCTGCCGGAAGTGATGAACGCCGTGAGCTGACTCACGCCGTGATGCGGGAGCTGGATGCGCCGGATAACTGGACGATGAACGGCGAGTACGGCAGCGAGTTTGGCGGCTTTTTCCCCGTCCAGGTCCGTTTCACGCCTGCCCACGAACGTTTTCACCTGGCGTTATGTTCACCGGGCGATGTCTCTCAGGTCTGGGTGCTGGTTCTGGTGAATGCCGGTGGTGAGCCGTTTGCGGTGGTTCAGGTACAGCGGCGGTTTGCACCGGAAGCTGTCAGCCATTCACTGGCACTGGCGGCGTCACTGGACGCGCAGGGGTACAGCGTCAGTGACATCATCCATATCCTGATGGCGGAAGGAAGTCAGGCATGAGCGCACGTTCACGGGCACTGATCCCCCTCAGCGCAGAGCAACAGGCCGCCATGCAGGCTGTGGCTGTCACCGAACAACGTCGTCGTCAGGGACGCACACTTTCAGCATGGCCTTATGCCAGCGCTTTCTTTCGCTGCCTGAATGGCAGTCGCCGGATTTCGCTGACCGATCTCCGCTTTTTTGCTC
>NZ_JAVUPQ010000447.1:0-761 GCF_032029835.1 Escherichia sp. AM3
ATATCGGCCTGCCAGATACCGTCACGCAGATGCAGCGGCAGATTGACCGCTCTTGGCGACAGTACGGTATGCAGCGCCCGTTTGACTTCCGGTAACAGTGTTTTAAATGTTTTGGTCAGATCATGATGATCATACACATCAAGCGGGCAGGGCAGGCGCGACGGCTCGGTAAAGGTCATCAGTTCACCCAGCAACCCAGCAAGATCAAGGTAGAAATCTTCCGGGTGGAGCTGGGATCGGCGGGCGCGATGGGTAAACCGGGTCTGGTTACGGTTAAGTAACTGCAACATCATAAATTCCGCCACATCCGCGATGCCGCTCTGCGCCGGAGAGCCAATACGGTTTGCCAGATCGCTTGCCCGTCCGCCAATGGCCCCCTGTACCTCTTTGAGATAAACACGCAGTTTCTTACTGACCTGAATATTCTGGCAGGAGGGGATAAAATCGTCATCCAACGTCAGGGAGCCATCGGCATGGCGATTGCTGATACGGCAAAGCGGGAGCGTAATATAGGCGCTCATATCTTCTGCACCGCTCATAATGCGCGGCGTCAGTTGACCCAGCGTCAATGTTCGCGCGTCACCTTCTTCTGAATGCAAATCCCGGACATCGGCATAATTCAGCCGGTAACGCCCGATTCGCCGTCCGTCGCTGATTTCATTTCTCACATCACTGGCGACCGGCAGAGCGAGGTAGATATTGCGGCTTCTTTCGTCCGGAAAATTTTGCGGGTGCAGCGGATCGGGCAGTGCGTCCTGGTC
>NZ_JAVUPQ010000448.1:0-755 GCF_032029835.1 Escherichia sp. AM3
TATTTAAATGATTTAGAAAACTATAAGGGATTTGTCCGTCCCTTTATTGATAATTATTTAAATGAACAAGCAGCAGCTGTGACTACTCAACAAGATGTTGATAATTTTAAACATGATTTTGAAATGATGCTTGCTTTTGTTGCTACCCATTTCCCTATTGGCTTTAAAAAGACCGCAACAAGTAAAACCACCCCACGAGCCAGATACGAAGCCATTGCCGTGGGAACTGCACTTGCATTAAAAACTAACCCACAACTCCAGAGTCCAGCCGTACCTGTAGGTGAATGGCTATTTGAAGAGGAATTTGAAACACTTGTTACTGCTGATAGTGCAAACAATACCAGCCAGCTAAAAAACAGAATCTTTTACGTTAAAAATAAGTTGTTAG
Source organism: Escherichia sp. AM3 (assembly GCF_032029835.1). Classification (NCBI taxonomy): domain Bacteria; kingdom Pseudomonadati; phylum Pseudomonadota; class Gammaproteobacteria; order Enterobacterales; family Enterobacteriaceae; genus Escherichia; species Escherichia sp. AM3. The sequence continues at coordinate 389 of NZ_JAVUPQ010000448.1, forward strand.
GGATTTAAAAATGAGTCTAATTGATTTACGAGATGAATATGAAGAAAGAGCAAGAGACATTATGGAACTGCTTTCTCTTGCATCATCTATAGAGATTCATACTCAGCAGTTAGATCCGCAAGCGCATCAAGATGAAATAGAATCTAATATCCTAAGGGTAAATATTTTAAAATCATCCGTTCATATGATGCTATATAATCAAGTTGAAAATACTGCCAGAGGTTGCATCGAGTCAATTTATGATCATTTACAAGATAATGAGGTGAATTACGCATCACTCAGGGAGAAGCTTCAAGTAAATATATTACATAGAATTGTTTCAGATAATGAAACAGGGCAATCCCTTTATAAAAAGATAGGCACTGAC
>NZ_JAVUPQ010000449.1:0-753 GCF_032029835.1 Escherichia sp. AM3
CTACAGGCGCTCTGGTAGCGCCGGAGATAAAACGCGCGGTTTCTGCGTTTGTTGCTGGTTGCTGAGATTCATCGATGTTCGGACGGTTTAGTTTCAAAGCCATGACAATTTCCCCTTGTACGGTATGCATTAATAGTAAATATCATACTGTCTTTATATTATCTTTACAATGTAAAGATTGTTATAGATGGTATTGATATTACTATAAAATTCCAATTTCCTGCGCTACTAGTTCAATCTGTGCTTTCGCTGTTGAAAGGCTTGATGCCCGGCTAACGTCATGTACCCCTGCCCCTTCATTACAGGCGCTTTCATACACATCCAGCTCGGATATCCGGGTTTTAAGAGGTTGAATCCAGATGTTGTCCGACCGCAGTAATTTATCCAGATCAATGGCCGCTTTTCTGTGGCGGGGGTTTGCTGAGTTGATTCTGGTGAACAGCACCCACGGTTCCAGGGCTGCGTTAGCTTTCTGAGCGGTGCGGATTTTCTCTGTAACACTGGTCAGTGTTTCGCTTTCGAAATCAGAGGACGGCTTAACCAGTGTTACCACGATATCTGATACTGTCAGGGCGCTACGGAACTCCTGGCTGTCGTGGCCGGGGCAATCGACAATGAGGACTTCACACAGCTTACTAAGTCGCTTAATTTCATTGCTGACGTTTCCGTAAGCTGCGTGAACCGGGATAGTGAGTAAGCCGTTATCTCTCCGCTTTTCGTTCCAGCTCAACAGATCGTGGTTTTTATCTGTCT
>NZ_JAVUPQ010000450.1:0-751 GCF_032029835.1 Escherichia sp. AM3
AGCCAGGATTTCAGCAGGTTCTGGTTCGGTTACCGTATCAACGGGGTGACGCATCCCCTGCAACCATTGCCGCTTCGCCTCGTCAACTTCGCTGACTTTCGCTAACGGCAATTCATCCTGATGGTTCATCTTACCCATTCCTTACGCAGGCAGTAGATTGTGTGCTGCCAGATCGGCGGCAATATCTTCCAGCCCCAGACGCTGCAATGTTTCGCGGGTTGGACAACCAAGCTGTGGGTCCCAGCCCATTTCTTTGTAGAACATCGTGAGCGAAGCATGCATATCGTCACGATCCATTTTGTCAGTACCTTCAGTAAAGACCGGGATCTGCGGATCCTTGTCGAATACCCAGGAACAGATAAGATCGTGTTCATTACGCATATCTTTGGTTTGCATCAGTTTTACCGTGTAGGCACGATGCAACGTAAAAATACGCTCTGCAGCTAAATCTAATTTTTCCTGAGTCATCTCTTCGCCGGTGATCGCTTTGAAGAATTTGGCTTCAAGCGCCAGATCGCCCCGGTAATTACGGCTTTTCAGCGGCGAAACGGTCATTGGCCAGACCCAGTTGCACAGGGTGACGGCGTTATGCAAACAGACCCGCAACAGCGACCACTTTGCATATTTAATTTTTGCGTCATTGATTGGCGTGTAGTTTTTGGTTTCATCGTAAGCATCTTCAGAACCAAAAAGTTCTTTCGCCACTTCACGTTGCAGTTTCAATGGCAAGCCGGAACCAATAAAGTTGATA
>NZ_JAVUPQ010000451.1:0-750 GCF_032029835.1 Escherichia sp. AM3
TATTCACATACCGTACCAGCAAAAGTTTCAACCGTGAGCAAATCGACCGATTTTGTTGACGGTTCAAACGTGGAAACGAAATAGATATCCGTCTTAAAATTCTTCATACATCTGGCTAAATGATGACGTCGTAGTTTGACTTCTTCATCCGGTGATTTATTCGACACTTCAATGTCATATTTAAATGAGTTGCCAAAAATAGGTGTCTCAGGAAAGTTGATTAATCTACACTCCGTCTTTTGCTGTTGACGTATTAAAAAAGAAGGGAAGATATTTGCGAGATCCCAATAATCACGGTGGCGGTATTCACGGGGAGAGCAGCCGAATAACTTTTTAAATTCGCGGCTGAATGACTGCTGTGAATCAAAATGCAAAGAGAGTGCAATATCAAGCATAGATTTCGCGGTGAGCCGGACAAGAATGGCGGCACGACAAAGCCTTCGTTTGCGAATGTATTCTCCCAAAGGCACATGCATGAAATTTCGGAACAGAAGCTGGATGTTGCGTCTGCTGTAGCCAGATTTCTGTGCGATATCTTCGATTGAAATAGGGTGCTCAAGATTGCACTCAATCCACTCCAGGAGCTGCTGTAGAATCTTCTGCCTGATCATCTCATTCTCCGTTAATTCTTTGTCATATCGCACATTTTCGTTATACCCTGGGCCCTAAGTGTATCAAAAATAGCAAGGGCGAAGGCAAAAGCACTGATAGCGTCTGCTTCGTTGTCCCCGAAAATAGAGAGGTTTCAGT
>NZ_JAVUPQ010000452.1:0-747 GCF_032029835.1 Escherichia sp. AM3
TTGCCAGATAACAAAAACAGGCACAATGAGAGACGAAACCATACCTGACAAAAGAGAAGGTATGGCAGTCAGTCTGATATCTGTACGTATATTACTCTCTGTTATTATTTTCCAGAGCAACATGGAATCAAAATTTTTCCATATATACAGTGGTGTTTTTCCGTTCAGGAAATAAACAGCAACAGAACCAGCATAATAGGTCACGAGACACATAACCAGACCGATAAAAACCCACTGGCCTTTATCGGGGAGTTTTAAAGACATAATCACTCCTTCAGTTTTCTGAAATAATCATCACAATGAAGTTGTCTGTAGTAAATGCCGGAAGCGAACCGAAAATCTTCATCATCAAGGTATTTAATACTCATGATAATATCAATATTACTCAGTACACGTCTTAAAATGACATTGAATGGTAGATTCTGACATTCAGGATTCATATAACATCGCTGGACAATCCCAAGCACGGCATATTCAGGACTACTTTCGTGAACGGTGGTAATGTTTCCTGCATGGCCTGAACTCGATGCTTTCAGAAAATCCCATGCCTCAGCCCCCCTGATTTCTGTCATCAGAATCCTGTCCGGATTCATACGAAAACAGGAACGCAGAAGACTCGCTGAGGTAATAATCTTACTCTCCCCCTCGGCCGGATAGTAAAGTTTTACATGGTTTTTATGAAATCTGAATTTTGCCTCATCAGTATCTTCAATAGAAATACACCGCAGATGATGCGGTATATATTCC
>NZ_JAVUPQ010000453.1:0-745 GCF_032029835.1 Escherichia sp. AM3
ACCGGAGGCTTTATGACAAAACATGATTTTGTGTCCTTTGTCAGTGGAGAATTGCGGCAAGGCGCTGTACGCTTTTCTCTTGCTTTTAACAGCAAAGGAGAAATTGTTCTGCACTGGACTAATAAAGCAGGAATACGAGTCTGGCGGATATTAAGTGGTAATCGTGGCAAAAAACCAAGCAAAGCTAACCTTGAAAGAATGAGTAACTTCCGGCGCTGGCTTTTTGATGCCCGTCAGGGCATGGAAGGCTACACTCAGCAACCTGAACAGAGCAACCTTAGCTGAATAGCCGAAGCCCTCCCGTATTTCGGGAGGTGCTTTCTGATATATTGCGCGGGACTGCGCTTGCGCTTCCTGCCAGACCGTTCGCGGAGCGAACCTGACGGCACTGTCCTTACCGCATTGATCGGGTTTCCGGTCGCAGACGTACGTATGTTCAGCCATGACAACATCAGCCTTTTTGCATTTTTGTTGATGCTCAAGCACAATTTATGAGCGGCGCCAGATTCACTGCGATGCAGGATAGGGCAAACGCCGTAAAATGACGTCTCTGACGCCATTCCGCAACGTTTGCCCGGTGACCTACAGTCGGTTCTTGTCGGAGAATTTTATGAAATATCAGGTGAGAGAGTTTATTACCGAAAAATATGCTAAGGCTGTTAATATTTTAAATGATAATCTTAAAGAAAACTACCATGTTTTTTATGGAGTAAGATTAAGTGAGATTCTTTTCCCTGCCAGTGAG
>NZ_JAVUPQ010000454.1:0-740 GCF_032029835.1 Escherichia sp. AM3
AAAATGCTTCAAGATTATTATCTTTACTTCTTACAAGATTTTTATCGCTACTTGAAAAAAATTCATCAACATAATCGCCATGACTATCTGCACCGTGAGTATGATAAGCAGCAACTCTATCTGTACCTGTGGGACATTTTCTTTTCAGAGGATATGACTCCTTTCTTAAATTATCAGTTTCTGCCTTAGATGCAAAATATTTTCCATTAGTATCTTTACAGACAATACCAGAGTATTCCATATCATTACATAGAGATCTATTCTGCGTTTCTTTCAAAGCATCTAACGCAGCATCTGCAGTACTATCAAATTTACTTGGTCCTATTATACGTGAAAGAACACCACAAACTCCCCCCGTACATGCTCCAGATCTGGCATCATCCCAAGTCTGCAATAATCCCATAGGGTCAATTTGTTGTAGTGGATTTAAAGGATACTGATATAAATTCCATCCCCCTTTCAACCCCATCGGGTCCTGAGTAATATACCGCCCCTGCAACGGATCGTAGTACCGGTGACGGTTATAGTACAGCCCTGATTCCTCATCATGCTGCTGCCCTGGCAGACGGTACGGCTGATACACATGTTGCGGGTTCTCCTCATTAAGCTGGTTGCCCCATTCATCATATTCCGCGCTCCACGCCGTATTGCCGTCTTCGCTGATAAGCGCCAGCGGCAGTCCCCGGTGGTCGCAGTGATAAAGATGAGCTTTTCGCGCCGGTGTGTATTCCGGCTCCACC
>NZ_JAVUPQ010000455.1:0-735 GCF_032029835.1 Escherichia sp. AM3
TGGCACTGTTCAGAATGGCGTACAAGAGTGGCCATGACTGCAGCCACATCAGGGCAAACACATAACCTTTCAGGACAGACAGCGTCAGTTTGTTGAATACAGCCGCCAGTACCAGGAGCGGGAAAATACCGATGGCGATCCCCGTCAGGATGGTCTGCGTCATGGGCAGTGTCCGCATCGCCACATGACCGATGGAGACATGTGCCAGACGTTGTTTCTCCATCGATGACGTGGTGGCCAGATTCACCAGGCTGGCCGAATCACCATTACGTGCGGCATAACTGGTGATCCCCTCCTTCAGCGCATTGATGGTGACATTCTGGCGGATGATCTGGCTGGCTGATTTACTTGAGCCATAGAAGTAACTGTAACTGTCGCCAATCAGCGTACTGAACAGCAGGTTAGGATCAGGGCGTCCACCAAATAGCTGCTGGGCATAATAATGCCAGGTTTTTCCGCCACTCTGTGTGTCCAGATTCAGCTTGTCTTTCAGCGAAACCGACGCGTCCTTACAGGTTACGAAATTATTATTGCTGTCATAAACGCCCCGCAGCGGGCTGGGGCGGGAAAAAATCAGCGTGTAGGGATCAGCGGAGGCCATCAGCTCCTCCAGCGTGTATTTGTGGTTCAGGTAAATATCCCCCATAACACAGTTCTGCACATAATCCTGGAAAAGATTGGCGATTTCCGGATTGCGGGACAAAAAGTCGGTGCTTTTTGATACCAGTTCTGCGC
>NZ_JAVUPQ010000456.1:0-733 GCF_032029835.1 Escherichia sp. AM3
TTCCATTGTGGATGCATTACAATTTGCCACCACGCTTACAGATGCCAAAAAGCAACTCCATCAGGCCATATGGCAAATGGCTATTTACCCGGTGGGATTGTTAATCATGATGACGGGGACATTATATGTTCTTAATACAGAGCTAATACCTGTACTGAGCAAAATAAGCTCCTCTGATTCATGGAGTGGTGCTCTTGGTTTTCTCTCTGGATTATCTTTGTTTGTCGATAATTACGGCGCTATATGTGCCGTTCTTTTTGCAGTGGTCACAGGTGTAATATCATGGTCTCTGAAAAACTGGAAAAGCCGCTCTTTGGCTGACAATATAATGCCATGGAGTATTTATAAGGATATACAGGGGGCAGCATTCCTCCTGAATATGGCTGCACTTCTGAAAGCCAAAATGACAACGCTCAACTCACTGAACGTTCTTCAGGACTTTGCATCACCATGGTTAAGCACACGCCTTGACAGCATTATTTACCGCGTACGCCAGGGGGATCACCTTGGGCTGGCTTTGCGTCAGTGCGGTTATCAGTTCCCATCCAGGGAAGCAGCCAACTTCCTGTCTTTATTACAGGGAGATGGCGCAACGGAGCTAATCGGCAATTATGGCCAACGGTGGCTTGTACAAACGCTGGAGCGAGTAAAAAAACGAGCAGCTGTTGTGCGTTTAATTATGCTGATATTTCTTGTCATGTCACTCCTGTTACTGGTCATGGCCGTTGTAGAC
>NZ_JAVUPQ010000457.1:0-732 GCF_032029835.1 Escherichia sp. AM3
GTGTACAGTACACTGGTAGCTGTTGAGCCAGGGGCGGTAGCGTGCCTGATTAAATTAACATTTCTGTGGCAAAATAAGCTAATTTTATGTTAAAGGCTAATTTAGAAAAATATAAAATCAAATAATTTAACACGTAATTAGCATAAAAGATTAATACAATTTCGGAGACTACATGACTATACTTGTGACAGGTGGCGCTGGTTATATTGGTTCACATACCGTTTTACAGTTAATTGAGGGCGGATATGATGTGGTTGTGCTTGATAACCTGAGTAATTCATCTCAAGAGTCACTTCATCGTGTTGGTTCTTTGGTTTCGAAAAAAATTCCATTCATTGAAGCTGATATCAACGATAAACAAAAACTTGAAGAAGTTTTTAAAAACTACGATATCGATGCAGTGATTCATTTTGCAGGATTAAAATCTGTGGGTGAATCGGTAAAAAAACCGCTGGAATATTATATTAATAATGTCAGTGGGACCCTCACCCTGCTTGAAGTTATGAAGCAAGCAAGTGTTTATAAGTTCATTTTTAGTTCGTCCGCAACTGTTTATGGTAACCATTCTCCGGTTCCCAACCTGGAGGAATATCCTATTGGAAATGCTTCCTGCCCCTATGGTACTACTAAAGTCATGCTGGAGCAGGTTTTATCAGACTACGCGAAATCTGATGATAAATTGAAGATTATTGCTCTTCGTTATTTTAACCCTACAGGCGCACATCCTAGTGG
>NZ_JAVUPQ010000458.1:0-732 GCF_032029835.1 Escherichia sp. AM3
GAACTGGATACGGTAAAGCTTGGATCTATCACCTCATCAACCAAAATCGTTTTCCTTCCCCCGTTAAAATCGGTGCGCGCTCTGTTGCTTTCATTGAAAGTGAAGTAGACGAATGGATTCAATTAACTATCGAAAATTCAAGAAAGCATGTTGCCTGAAATAAAATGACAGTCTTCTTATTTATGAGGATTAATTATCAGATTTGTAAAGTTTAAATCTTAAAAAAATCTATATTTAACGTAATTCTTTACGTTTTTTCTGGCAGAGCTTTTGCTATATGGCTTAGAGATGGTTTTCTTAATATCGGGTATGGATACCTTTAACTAGCCGTACCTGTTTCTTTCACGTGAAAGAATTTTTTTTAAGCATTTAAATTCATTATAAATAAAGCTAAATATAACAAAAAAATTTGCAAAATTTAAATTGATAAAATAATGATAAGTCGTAGTGATTATTAAATGTAAAGTTTTTGGAGGGCTATTAATTATTTATGTCATATAAAATTAAGAAATTTTTGATGAGTAATGGTGAAAGAGGGTGTTTGATTCTCGATAAGGAGACACAATTGCCAGTTTACTATCAAAACCTTTATCTCACAACGAATGTTAGAAACAGAAGTGCGACCGCATCAACGATAGAGATAGTCGCAACAAATCTACTTATACTAAGCAATTTTCTGAAAAGCAGGAATATAAATATCATTAATAGGATTGAAATCAAGGGGTTCTTAAG